>JAEUAF010000679.1 GCA_019695485.1 Sorangium sp. | reverse complement strand
CTGCAACCGTGTGGCTGGCTTGCCTGCTACGTGGGGACGCCGTTGAGCCGACCGGAGGAGCTCCGCTTTCGCAATCTCGACGGCACGGCGCAAGTGTCGGGCGAGCTCTTGCCGGATGCCGGCACGGTAACCGTGAAGGTCGAGCTGACTCGACTGGCGTCAGCGGGGGCGATGGTGATCGTGGCGTTCCGCGGCGACGTCGCGCGTCGGGGCGAGCGGGTTTGTACGTTTGAGACGGTGTTTGGCTTCTTCCCCGAGCAGGCCCTGCGTGACCAGCCAGGCTTGCCGCTCGAATCCACGTCCGGCGCGGCATTTAGCGAGTGCGCCCCGGAGGCCGCGTTTTCCGTGGACGACCTCGCACCCCTGTTGCACGGCGACGGGGCCCGTCTGCCCAGCGGCCGCCTACGCATGCTCGATCGCGTGACGGGTCTTTGGCGGGAAGGGGGTCGCCACGGGTTGGGGCGCATCCGCGCCGAGCGCGACGTCAGCGCGGACGACTGGTACTTCAAGGCCCACTTCTTCCAGGATCCCGTGCAGCCCGGCTCGCTCGGCATGGAAGCGATGGCGCAGGCGCTGCAAGTGTTCCTGCTTTTGACGGTCAGCGACGAGACCCGCAAGACGCATCGCTTCGAAGCGATTGCCAAAAGCCCCGAGCCTCAGGTCTGGAAATACCGCGGACAAGTGCTGCCGGAGGACCCGCGCATCACGGTGGCGTTGGACATCAGCGCCCGTGGCGTCGATGCGCACGGCCCGTTCGTGTGGGCCGAGGGCAGCTTGTGGGTAGGCGACAAGCGCATCTACGAGACTCCCCGGCTCGGAATGCGGCTCGTCCCGCGTGAGCCGGTGGAGTCGTCTTTGGAAGTGTTCGACGGCGCCTCCGTGGTGCCTGCTTGGCGTCGCAAAGCAGGCACGGGCGCGTGGTTGGGCGAAGATCTGATGCAAGCGATGCTCAGCCGCTTCGTGCGCCGCGTGCAGCTCAGGGACCCGCTTGCGCTGCGCCCTTGGGTGAGTCGTGGCGCTGTGTTCGTCGCCAACCATCAAGTGGGCTGCGAAAGCATGCTGGCGGCGTTCGTGCTCGGCGCGCTGTTCGATGGAGCGTGCCTAATCCCGGCCAAGGCGGACCACGCGCGCGGCTGGATCGGTCGCTTGCTCGAGATCATGAAGCGCACCCAGCCGGGGCATGCTTTCGACTTGTTGCGCTTCGTGGATCGCGCCGATCCGTCCTCGTTGCTCGACTTCGTCGCGGAGGCTCGGCGCGCACTCGCGTCGGGGCGTCCCATCTTCGTGCACGTCGAGGGCACGCGCGCCCTCAGTGCACGGGCGGCGGTGCAGAAGCTCAGTAGTGTGTTTCTCGATCTCGCGGTGGACGCCGAGGTGCCGGTCATTCCATTCCGCTTTGTCGGCGGCCTGCCGCGAGAGCCTGCGCGGTCGCGGCTCGAGTTCCCGGTCGGCTACGGCGCCCAGGACTACATTGTTGGTCATCCGATCCTGCCCGCCGAACTCCGCACCTTACCGCTCCACGAGCGAACCGCACGCGTGCTCACCGCGCTCAATGCACTCGGTGGCGACGCAGTCGGGGAAGCGCCTTCCGCTCCAGATGAGGCGCTCGCCGCCGCCGTTCAGCAGCGGATGAGCGCAGGCGCATCCGAGATTTCGGCCGTCTGGATCGAGATCTTGCTTCGCGCTCGCCCTCTGAGACTCGAGGGGCAGCAGCTGCAGCGCTGGCTAGCGGACGGTGTGCGCCCAACACGAGCTAGCGCGCTCGTCGACGACGTGTATCGCTTTCTCGGCACCTGAAGGCGTGCGGCGCGCCCCCTAGTTCACGGGCCTGCCGAACACGAAGACCTCGTTCAACACCAGGTAGTTCCTTTTCATGGTCTGCAGGCGCACGTAACGCGCGGTCTTGTCGATCGTGACGCCCCACGAACCATGGGGCGCGAACGGCTCGTCACGGCGGGCGACGGTCGTGTAGGTCTTGCCGTCCTCCGAGATCTGGAACTCCAGGGGTAGAGAATGCTCCGGACAGCAGTCGATCCGGGGCCAGACTTCGGCGTTACTGAGCCGGTACGATTCACCGAGATCGATCACCAGAAAGGGGCTATTTTCAAGATCGGAGTGAAAGTCAGCACTTGGCCAGAGGCTGCCGTTGACGGCGCGATCGGCGGTCGTTCCGTAAGCGAGGCTGCTCGCGGTGGCGTGCTTGTGGAGCGCGACGTTCACCGGCCAGCTCTTCCAGATCAGGTACATGGCGAACACGCCGGCCAGCGTCGCCAACAGCGCGAGCAGGCGAGCGCTCCGCGTCCGGCGAAGGTCCGCGGTGGGTTGCTGTTTGGCGAGCTCAGTTAGCCAATACGAAGCCGCGTCGAGGTCGTTCGCGCGGGCTTTGGCTTCTGCCGCGGGGAGCGTCGCTCCGGGATCGCCCTCGGCTTGGCTGAGGTAGGGCACGCTGCGCACGAACGCAGCTGGCGCTTGGTGCCCAGCGGTCTTTGCCCGCGATGAAAGCTCGTCGAATATCTCCGCGCGAGAGCGCTTGGAAAGCTCGAAATCCGGACTGGTGCGCGATAGGTAAGTGGCAGCGAGGGCGACGCCGGCTAGCCAGAATTGCTCGAGCGCGAGCGGTACGAGGCTCGCATCTACCAGCACGCGGGCGGCTTTTAGGCGCTGCTCCGCCTGCTCGAAGTGTGCGTGCGCCTGCACGCGCTGCGCAGGTGTCTCACTCGCAGTTTCACGCTGGCGCCGCTCGAGAAGGAAGAATTCTCGCAGGCGTGAGAGGCTCGAACTGAAGCTAGGATTCATCGAAAACTCATGACTCGATCAGGTGATCACGAGCGGGAAGCCTAGCCGACACACCAGGCTGTAGTTGGCGACCAGGAGCAATGCGAACAAGCACAGCCCGAGCACCGGCCAGCGCAGGGGGTTCTGGCGCGCCCAGCCGACGGCGACACCGAACAGTGCGTAGAGCGGAGGCGCCGCGAAGGTCATGTAGATCCCCTTCACGACTCCGTAGCCATCGACGGGATACGCCGGAGTCCACTGCAACGCACCGGCCAGCGCAGCGAGCGGCACCATCAATAGGAAGAGTCGGCTGAAGTCGCGCTGTTCGGCGAGCCGCTTGGCGCTCGCAAGCCAGGCGAGGACGGCCGCAAAGAACACCACCGTGCCCCCTGCGATGGCGAGGCGAGCGCTGTCCTGGACCTCGAACAGCGTGCGCTGCGGTCGGTTTGGATTGCGACGAAAGGCTTTCTTGTATCCCTGATAGCCGTACTCCCAGTAGTCGACCACCGACGAGGCGATCAAGACCGGGAAGAAGCGGCTATGTCCGAATAGAGCGGCCGGGTAGTGCGGCCATTTGTAGGGCTCGTCGCTCCACGCGAAGACGTAACCGAGGGTTCGGCGGTCGATCACCTGCTGGTCCTTGAACTCGTTGAGCAACCAGCTCTGCGACTTCGAGCTTTGCGCGGGTAGGTCGAAGCTCGTGACGAAGGGCCGCCCGTAGCGTTCGACGTTGTGCGCGTAGTACCAACCGGACACGGCGAGACAGACGGCGAGGGTCCCGCCCCAAGGCAAGGCCGCGAGCACGCGCTTCCCAAACGGGCGCTTGGAGAATAAGAATTCGAAGAAAGCCGTGGCGCCCACGGCCATGATCACACCGGTCGCGGAGATCTTGGTCAGGATGGCCAGGCCAAGCAAGAGCCCGGTCAAGAGCGCAAGCCCGAGGCGCCGTGCCCCTGTGTTTCGGAAGGTGAGCATGGCACACAGCATCGCAGCGGCGTTCAGCAGGCCACTTTGCGCCTCCGGATAGACCATGCCGTCGAGGTGAACGGAGGCGGAGACCGTGGCCGCCAGGGCCAGCGCCGAGACGCGTGCCCAGCGCGAACGCGGCAGGCAGATCTCAAGACCTGCCCAAATCAATGCGAGACGAAGGATGCCATAGCTAATCGAGACCCACGGCAGCGTCTCGCGCGCGAACCCGTGATCCACGAACATGGCGCCCACCAGGTAGTAGAGCGGTGGGTGAAACGACATCGACGCATCCTCTGGATACGGAATGCGACGATGCTCGAGAATCCACGAAATTACGTCCCAGTGAAAGACGCTGTCGTACGACCAGTACGGATGATAGTTCCACTTCATCGAGAGGCGCAGCAGCACCCCGAGCAAGAACACACAAAGTTCGACTTTGCGCCGCCACAGCCAGGCGAAGCCCCGCAACGAGCCTCTCGCACCACGCTCCAAGAAAGGTATGCCCAGCAACGGCGGCACCCTACCAGCTGGAAGCCTTCCGTCAACCCCACTTTAGGCCCATAAAACAGCGATGCATGCCTGGAGTTTCGGGACGGTGACACTACCGCGAGCAGGACTCGATGACAGGGAGAAGGAAGCTCGTGACGCCACGGCGGAGGCGCGGAGCACGCGAACCAACACTCGTCTAGCGAGGCCGGTAGTGACGCGATGCCTCCGACGCAGACCGAGGCGCGCTCGGCCGCTTGCTAAGCGCCCCTGCCGCGGGCATCGTTTTCGACGTGAGCGATGCGCCCCACCTGTTCGAAGTGCAGATCTACTACGAAGACACTGATTTTTCGGGCTTCGTCTACCACGCCAACTACCTCCGCTATTTCGAGCGGGCGCGGGAGCATGTTCTCGGCCCGGAGGAGCTTTTGCGCATGTGGCGCGACGAAGGCAAAGGCTTCGCCGTGTACACGGCCTCGCTCGCGTTCAAGTCGGGCGCGGTCTTCGGAGACATCGTCGAAATTCGCAGCATCGCGCGCCTCGAAAGCGAATACCGCGTGCGCTTCGAGCAACAGGCTGTGCGCAAGGTCGACGGCAAGCTGCTCGTCGACGCGTCGATCGAGATGGTCTGCCTCGACGGCGCGCGACGCCCGGTGCCGATCCCGGACTCAGCGAGGCCGCAGAGGCTGAACGGCGCTTAACCCCATGAGACGCTCATACGTCGCCGTGCTCCTGTCAGCCGTCACCTTTCTTTGGTCGAGCTCGACCTGGGCCAATGGTCGGTATCCAAGTGCCGACCAACTACTGGTAGATCCAGCAGACTCAAGTCACCTCGTGTTGCGGACGACCTTCGGTCTCTTGCTAAGTCACGACGCGGGACGCTCCTTTGGGTGGGTTTGCGAAGACGTGATCGGTTACGCTGGGGACCGAGATCCGGCGCTTTCGATCTTTCAGGATGGGAGCATCGCAGCTGGCTTTACGCGTGATCTGCGCGTATCTCGCGAGGGCGGCTGCTCCTGGTCCGCGCCGTTCTCGAACGCCGCGAAGGAGAATCTCATCGACGCGACCGGCGACCCGAGCGATCCGACCAACGCGCTCTTTTTGAGCCGAAGTCTGGATGCCACGCACTTGGTTCATGTGTTCGTTGCGAACCAGACGGCTTCTGCGCTGGTGCCGCTCGATGGCGCGCTCGGCGATGACGTCTCGCCCCTCACGCTGGAAGTAGCCCCATCCCTGCCAAGTCGCATCTACGTGACTGGCCTCAATCTCGACCTGACCACGACGCTGCTGCGGTCCGATGATCGCGGCCAAAACTGGCGGCGACTAGCGATCCATCCGGACGAAACCCTGGCGGCCTACATTGCTGCCGTGGATCCAACCAATCCGGATCGGCTCTACTTGCGGCTCGACGGAGACGTGACGGATATCCTGCTCGTTAGCGATGACGGCGGAGAGACCTTTGCCGAGGCGTTCTCGATCGACGCCGATATGCTCGGCTTCGCTATTTCGCCCGATGGGGGGACGATTGCTCTCGGAGGCCCGGCGGCGGGCGTGTTTGTCGCTGATTCAGCAAGCCTTGCGTTCGTGCAGTCGCCCGCGACTCTAGCTAACCTTTCGTGCCTGAAGTGGACCGATGCCGGGCTCTTCGCTTGCGCGCGTGAGAG
>JAEUAF010000672.1 GCA_019695485.1 Sorangium sp. | reverse complement strand
CGGCGGGGCGACGGCCGGTGCGACAGGCGGCGCAGGCGCTCCAAGTGGTGGCGCGGCGGGCGCATCCGCTAGCGGTGGGGCGAGCGGCGCAGCGGGCGGCGCAACGAACACCCCTCCTCCTTCGCTGATTGGCGATGTTCAGTTCTCGACGCCGAGTCAGTCGTTTCGAGACCAACTCACCGTGGGGATGACCACGACCATCGCCGGCGGTGAGATTCGCTACACGACCGATGGCACGCTGCCTGTGGCCGCTTCGACGCTTTACGCCGGTGCTCCTATTACGATTACCGCGACGACCCAGCTTCGCGCGCAGGTGTTCAGCGGCGGAACGGCGACGGGCGCCGTCAGCACGGCGATCTACATCGCGCGCACCTTCGACCTCACGTCGGCGCTGCCGATTGTGTTGGTGGATGGCTATGGAAAGGGCCAGTCGACCGACAAGAACCTCTACAAAGACGCGGCGGTGATGGTCTTCGAGCCCACGGCAGGCATGGCCTCACTCACCAATCTGCCGACGGTCGCTTCGCGTGCGGGCTACCACTTGCGAGGACAATCGTCGTCTTCGTTCCCGCAGAAGCCGTACAAGCTCGAGTTTCGTGACAACGCTGATGCCGATATGAAGTATCCCGTGCTGGGGATGCCGGCTGACGCGGATTGGGATCTCATCGCGCCGTATTACGATCGCGCGTTGATTCGCAATCCTTTCACCTACACGCTCGCCACGGATATGGGGCGAAATTCGCCGCGCACGCACTTCGTCGAAGTGTACGTGAACTACGCGGCGCGTCCGGTAGCCGACACGGACTACCAGGGCATTTATTGGTTCTCCGAAAGCATCAAGATCAACAATCACCGCATCGACCTGAAGAAGCTTTCTGCCACCGACACGGCGCTGCCGCAGGTGAGCGGCGGCTACATCTTCAAGTTCGACCAGGCAGCAACCGACGCGAGCGCACCGCACCTCACGTGTGCGGCATCGACGGGCGTGACGTGCTGGACCGATTGCGAGGTCGCCGACCCTGCGCCGCTGCCGGCGCCGGAGCAGCTGACCTGGTTGACGCAGTATGTTCAGAGCTTTCACAACACGCTGTTCTCGAGTCCGATCGGGAACTACGCCCAATACATCGACGTGCCTTCGTTCGTGGACGACCTCATCATCAATGAGCTGACGCGCAACGTCGATGCCTACGTGCGAAGCTCGTACTACTTCAAGGACCGCGATGGTTTGCTGCAAGGCGGACCCTACTGGGACTATAACTTTGCCCTCGGCGTGGGCGGCATGAACACCATCACGCCGACCCCGGGCACCAACGACGGCGGCTGGCAATACCAGGGCAGGACCGCCGGGTCCTTGCCGCAGCGTAACGTGAATAGCTGGTTCCCCAAGCTGATGAGTGATCCAGCCTTCGTGGCGCAGGTGAAGACCCGCTGGAAGGCCCTGCGTGCCAACGTGCTCTCGCAGGCGTCGCTCGAACAGCGCATCACCACGATCACCGCGCAGCTGAACAGCGCCTCGGTGGCGCGCGATTACGCCAAGTGGCCTGTCAGCATGGTGCTGCCGAATGGACACAACGGAATCGTCTATGGCCCCAGCGCGGCCACCTGGGAAGCGCAAGTGCAGGCCATGCACGACTTCGTCGTTGCCCGCGCCAACTGGATGGACATGCAGTGGCAATGAGCGCGAGCGGCTCGTTGCTGCTCAGCGCTTGCTGTCGGTGAGTACCGGGCGCCGCGTGTGCGTGTGGTGGCGCAAGGCGCGGCGCACCCAGCTCACCTCACCGGCGTCGAGCTGGAGCGCGTCGGCCTCGGCGGCGAGGGTCTCGAGGGACCACACGGCCTCATCGAGTTCGTGGCGATCCTTGGGCGCTAGGCTGGCTCCGATTTGGGCGCGAACGCGCCGGAGTGCTGCCAGCGCCGGGACCCAGGCGCGTTGCTTTCCATAGAGCGCCACCAGCTCCTCGCCGCGCGAGAGGCTCGGTTCGAGCTCCAGCGCGGCGCTGAGGTCGTTCAGCGCGAGGGCGGAGCGGCCTTGGCTTTGAAACAAGCGCGCGCGTCTCGCGAGCGCCTCGGCGGGGGAGTCGCCGACTGCTATCGCGCGGCCGAGCAAGCGCTCGGCCTCTTGAAGGTCGCCGAGCCCTTGGCGTAGCTCGGCCAAACCAAAATAGGCTTGGCCGAGCGTCGGATCGACGCGCAGCGCGTCGGTGTACGCGCCGATCGCGAGCAGCGCATCTCCGCCGGAGCGCGCTGCGACCGCGCGCTCCAGGTAGGTTTGCGCGGCAAGGCGAGTCCAGCGCGCCCCGTCGGAAGCGCGCGCGGTGTCTGCAGCAGCCGGCCGGCAGAGCAGGGTCAAGCACAGCCCGAGAGCTGAACACCAAGGCGCGCATCGAGCGCGCTCGATCACAGTTTGCCGTTCAGCGGATCGTACGTATTCGAGCTGCCCTTGATGCCAAGACCCTTCGACGGTGCATCGGCGGCGCTTCGCGGACGCGGCGCAGTGGCAGGCGCGCTCGGGCGAACCGGCGCGGCGCGCCCTGCCGAGGTGTTTGCAGACGAGCCTGACGCGGTCTGCGCTGCCGGGGTCGGCGAGGCAGCGCTGGTCGGCGAGGTCGCTTTGGAGGGCGCTGCGTTGGTGGCGGCCGCAGCCGAGCCAGCGCGGGGTTCTGTGTTGGTTGTCGGCTTCGCCGTGTCTTGAACGGCTGACGTTGGCTGCTGCGCCCAAGCGGGCCGAGCGGGAAGACTACTCGCGGGCGCGAGTCGGGGTGCTGTGACGGGCGTCGGCGCCATCAGTGCAGCGACGGCGCGTGGAGTCCCAAAACCAGGGCCACCGAGGGCGCTCTCGAGCTTGAGATAAGCCGCTTCTTGCCCGGCCGAACTAGCGAGCTGGCGCAAGATATCGTTGCGATAAAGCGTGACGCCGACACCGCCCAGCAGCGCGGTCATCACCACGAAGCGGCCGAACCATCCGCCACCGGATGGCCCGCGCATGGGAGCCTGAGACATCGCAAGCGGGCGCAAGCTCTCGACAGGCGCCACGCTGCGCAGAACCGGCTGCCCCGTGCTGGCCGGCGGCCACGAACTTGGCGTGGGCACCACCGACAGTGAGACCGGGACCGGTCGCCCCGGCGGTAGCGTTGAAAAAGGCATCGGCGCAGGCGCTGCCTGCATTGGGGGCGCCGCCCGAACTGGGGCTGGCGCGGCACGCGCTGGAATTGGCGGAGGCGCGGAGCGCACCGGAATCGGCGGCGGCCCTGAGCGCGCCGGCGTTGTGGGTGGGCGCACTGGCTGTCGCGCCGACGGCGGCGGTGGTGGTGCTTTGGCCGAGTCGTCATCGAGCCCGGCCACCACTGAGAGTGGCAGCCACTCCCGCATGCCCGGCTGCCAAAGGCGTGTGTCCGCGTCGATGATCTCGAGGCGAAAGAGATCGTCGAGCTGCTCGAGCGTGAGCAATTTCGTCTCGCCCGGCCCGATCGCCACATACCAAAGCTCGGAATCACCGGGGTCGAGCGCTGCCTGATGAGCCACCATCGCCTCCTTTGTTAGCAGTGAATCGGCCGCACAGCACGCGCGACGCTTGGCGGGTTCGATGAAACCAGAAACTTCCCGCCCAGTGTGAAAAATTGCGCACCTGACGACGCCGAGGGCTTGCCAAGGCGCGGCTTCGCCGGCTACCTGAAGAGCGCATGGGGAAAAACCCCTGGGACGACGATCCCGATCTTCAGGCCTTCGCCGGACGGCGCTCGAGTTCCACACGCTGGGGACGGGTCTTTGTCGGCTTGATAGTCGTGGGGGGCCTCACGTTCGTGGGCGCCTACTACCTCCCATTGTTTCGAGCCCATGACACCCTGGCCGCCGACTACCAGCGCGAGATTCAGAAGGCCCGAACGCTGGAACAGTCGCTTGGGGACACCAAGTCGGAGCTCCAGAAGGCGCTCAGCCGCAAGGATGAGCTCGAGGCGGAGAAGCGGAAACGCGAGAGCGGGGCGGAAGGCGCCTCATCCAGCCTCGAGGCCTTGAAGAGCGAGCTCTCGGCGAAGCTCGACAAGGCCGAGAAGAAGGGGCTCGCTGAGCTGCATGTCGAAGCGGGCGCGCTCGTGGTGTCGCTCGCGGACGCCGTCGTCTTCGCTCCGAAAAAGCTCGACGTCAGCGCATCGGGCAAGCAACTCTTATGCGACGTGGCCAAGGCGGCCGCCACTCAGGAGCTGCGAGTCAGCGCATTCGACGATGGCCAGCCCGATCCGACGTTCTCCGCGAAGTACCCGACCAGCTGGCAGCTGCGTAGCGCGCGCGCGGCGAGCGCGGTGGATGTGCTCGAGGCGAAATGCGCGGCGAAGCCCGAACGGCTGCAGTCGCTCGCCTCGGGCCGCGCTTCCAAGGCAGGTTCCAAGCTGCCAGCGGTTCATCTCGAAATCGAGATTCGCCCGGCGCCCACGGCGCCCTGAATTTCGTTCAGCGCAGACCGAGGCGACGGCGGGCCTCGGCGTAGTGATCGCTCACACTGAAGACGGCCATATCCCGCGCTTCCGCGTTGCGAACGATCCACTTGATGCGCTCCGCGCCAGCGCTCGGCGGCGTTGAAGTGCCAGAGGCCGTGGCGATCGCGCGCAGCAGGACCATCGGATCGCCTACCGCGAGCAGCGCCGTGCGGTCGCCCCATTGGTAGAGGGCGGTCGCGAGCTGGCTCGCGCGGTTGCCGATGAGTCCCGTGGCCTCGATGGCGAGCGTCGGCAGTTCATCGTCGATCTGCGCGGGCATCACGGCCTGAATGCGGGCGCGCGCGTCCGCGAGCTTCTTCGCGTCGACCGCCTGCGGCGTGAAGCTTGGCGCGAGCAGGTTGAGCAGCGCCGCGATCACCGGCCACAGATCGATGGGAGCCGTGCGCGCCACCGCGCCGCTGCGTCCCTGAAGCACTTTCAGGGCTCGCACTAGCAAGCAATAGCGAGCGGCGTCATCCGGACTCTCGAGCAGTGCTTGCCCGAACACCAACACTGCCGGCGAGCTGCTCGCAGGCAGGCAGGTAGCGCCCAGGGTGGGAGACACGAGCACGTGCACACTCGGAAATCCGAAGGCCCGACCCACATCCTGGACGTGCGCGAGGTAAGCCGACGAAGTCGGCGGCAACGCCGTGGCGCGCAGCGTACGGGGATCCACGGGGTAGGCGGTGTCGAGAATGTCGCCGGTGCGCCTGAGCAGCGCGCGTAGCGCAGGCGCGAGCAGCTCGGGCGCCAGCAAGTCATCGAGTCCAGGATCGCCGGCGGCAGGACCCGCCCCGCGCACTCCCAGCTCTTCGCCGCCGAGCGCGGCCAGCGTGGCGTGGGCGACGGCCGCGCCATCGGCGTTGCCGCGCAGGTCGGCCACGGCTGCCAGGATTTCGAATAAAGCTGGCTCGAAGCGTCCGGTGGCGA
This sequence comes from Sorangium sp., assembly GCA_019695485.1. GTDB lineage: Bacteria > Myxococcota_A > Polyangia > Polyangiales > Polyangiaceae > PMG-095. Next base: position 10,836 of record JAEUAF010000672.1, on the reverse strand, counting down.
GCGCGCGTCGTGCGTCCACCGCAGCGCGGTCGAGCAACACGTGTCCGGCCCGACCTTCGCCCGAGCGCTGGTGGAGCGCGACCAGCGCGCGCAACAACAGCGCGTCGTAGGGCCACTCCTTGCGGGCTTTCTCGAGGACCGCCTCGGCGCGCTTCACATCGCTCGCCACTTGCTCGAGCACCGCCGACAGACGCAACGTGCGGTCTCTGCGTAGCTCCGGCGTGTTCGAGCGCTCGAGTAGCTGCTGTTGGGCTTGGACCGCCTTTTCCTTCTCGCCCACGCGGGCATAGACGGCTACCAGTCGATCGACGCTCGCGTCGTCGTCGGGTTCGCGCTTCAGGACCTCGTGATAGGCAAGTTCGGCGCGATCCGGATTCGGAATGTTCGTGTCGTAGAGCTCGCCGAGTCGCCGGTAAATCTGCGCCTGGCGCGAGGTTTCGACCGAGTGACGCGCCAGGCGGATCAAGGCCTGCTCGGCGCCCGTCCAGTCGCCCTCGGTGAGGCAGACCTCGGCGAACGCCTCCAGTGCCTCCAAGTGGTCCGGGTTTGCGTCGAGCGCCGCCGAGAGCGCGGCACGCGCGGCCGCGGGTTCCCCTACTTCGGCGAGCGCGCGGCCGCGGGTGACTTCGATCGCGATGCGCTCCTCGGGATCCGTCGTGCGTTCCAGACGACGTGCCAGTAGCTCGGCAAGCTTTTGGCGATCGCCGCGCGCCACGTACAAGGCTTGCAAGCGTGCGACCGCGTCCTCGTGGGAAAGATCGAGCTCGACGGCGCGCTCGAGCGCCTGGCGTCCCTGTTCCGGGCTCACCACGTGATCGAGCCAAATTACCCCGGCCTGGTAGAGGGCGTTGACGCGATGCGCGTCGACGCGGCTGGCGTCAGCCACCGCTTCGAGAGCACGCGCCGCAGCCGCGAAGTCGCGCCGCCGCTCCAGGACTTCGGAGAGGGTAGTCAGCGCCACCAGATGCTCGGGAATTTTGGCCAGCGTTTCCTCGAGGAGCGCTTGGGCCTCCTCCCAGCGCCCGAGCCTGGCCGCGGACTCCGATGCCCGCAGCGACAAGGTAGCCTTGTCGGTCACGCTGGAGCTCAATTGGCTGAGCTTGCGTTCGACGTCGAGCAGCACCTCGGGTTGGTCGGCTGCGCGCGCATGCGCGGCGAGCATGCGCAGCGCCCACAGACTGTTCGGATTCTCGGCGAGCGAAATCTCGGCCATGTGGCGCGCGGAGCCCCAGCTCCCGGCCGCGAGGCGCAGGCGCGCGCTCAGGCGCGCGTGCGCAATGCGATCGGTTCCGGACAGCGCTTGCGTAAAGCCGGCCTCGACGCTCTCGAGCTCGTCTTTGCGATCGTTCGCCATGTGCGCCACTTCGAGCCGACGCAAGGCAGGCAAATAATGGGGTGAGCGTTCGAGGATGGCGTTTTGCCAGCCGAAGGCGGTGGCGGCCTGCCCGCGGGCTCGATCGAGGTCGTACAAACGATCATAGAACTCGCGCTGGCGCTCGGGATCCTCGGTGTCCTTGGCCTGCGTGATGAGCTCGTCGGCGAGCCGGGTCGAGTCCGAAGAGCTCGGCGCCAGCCGCTCGAAGATGACGCGCGACAGGGTTCCGACGTTGGTGTCGAGGGCTTTGAGCGCAATGGCAGCCGCTTGGTCGGCCTCTCCTTTGCGAGCAAACTCTCGCGCCGCCTCGAGCCACAGGCGCACGCGTGTGGCGCCGTTCGCTCGCGCGCCAGCGGCCTCGCGAAAGCCCGCGCGCCCGCCATCGTTGTCTTGCGACAACTGCTCCAGGAGCTCCCACAACGGGAGCTCTTGCGGCTGCGCGTCCAACGCCTCTTTGATCAGCGCGACGGCGCCCTCGGTGTTCGTGCTTCGCACGAAAAGGGCTTCGCGTGTGAGCTCCAGCGCGGTCTCCACGGGGTCGCTCGCCAGGGCGCGTCGACTGCGCAGCCAGCCAAGCGCGCGATCGGCGTCTGGTTGACTGCGCGCAAGGCGCTCGCCCAAATGGTGAGGAAGCGTCAATTTCGGATCCGCCTGCGCTGCGCGGTCGAGCAGCGCCTCGACGTGGGGTCCGTCCCCGCCTCGGCGTAGAGCTGCCTCGCTGAAGTGCAGCGCCGAGGCCGTGCCGACGCCTTCCGCGTCCGCGAGCCGTTCGACGAGATCGGCCGCGCTCTCCGGATCGAGGGCCATCAGCGCACGCGCCGCGAATTCGGAGGTCGGTGCCGCCAGCAGCGCCCGTTCGTAGGCCTGGCGCGCGAGAATCAGCGAACCAGAGAGCTCGTAGCAGAGTGCGCTCGCGAGCTCGCCATCGCGTGCGGACGCGGGGCCCTCCCCAGACTTCGGGAAATCCGAGAGCTTGCCAGCGACGTCAGCCAGATCCCGCTTCGCAACCGAGTGCTCGAGCGTCAGAGTGCGTGCGAGCGCGTGGTCCGGTTGCAGGCTCCGGAACGCCTCGATGGCTGGCGACAGCCAGCCGAGCTGTCGATCGCGATCCTGTGGCGGTCTTGCCAACCGTCGACCGAGAGTCAACGCGCTTCGCGCCGCGGCAGCGCCTGCCTCTGGCTCCCGCGCGGTGGGGCCCGCCTGTGCGAGCAGTGTTCCGGCCGCGAGGGCCGCCTGGCCTTCAGCAGCCGCGAGCTCGCCTGTGAGCGCGTCGACGTCCATCGCGACGCCGCCGAGCGCTGCGAGCGCGACGCGATCGGCCACGCTGAATGCCTCGCTCCCGCCCTCCAGCGCGCGTAACAAGCCCTGGGTGTTGCCGGTCTCCAGCGCGCGCGCTGCCAGCGCGCGGCGTGCGCTCGCTGAGCTCGTTTCCGAAAGCAGCTCACTCAGTGCTTGGAGCGCTCCGCTACGCCGCTCGCCTTCGTGAGCGAGGAGCGCCGCCGCGAGCCAGCGTGCGGGGCGTTCTAGCCCCTCGACCTCGACGAGCTTCAAGACAGCGCTGGCGGCCTGCCCGCGGTCACCCGACGACAGGGCGCGGCGCGCATCCTCGAACGCGGCGAGCGGAGCGGGTGCCTGCGGCCCTGGGACGCGCAGACGCGCAATCTCCTCGATGGTTCGGCTGAGCTCGGCGAGTTCCGGTAGCTCCGGCAGGCGCAATTTCGGCGGCGCGCTGCTCTGTCCGAGCTGCTCCGCCAATCGCTGCACGTGGGCGCGCGCATCCTCCGCTTGAGCCCGCACCGAGAGATCGAATTTCTTCTTGGTCGCCTCGCGGTCGTCGAGTTCGAGACGATTCACTTCCGCGCACAGATACGAAGCGTGCACGCGGGCGTCGCCCGTCGTCGCACTGCGCGCCTCGAGCTCGAGCAGCGAAGCCACCGACTTCCAGTCCCCTTCGAGCGCAGCAAGCCAGCGCAGCTGGCGGCCGACCATGCTGACCTGACGCGTGATCGCAGACGCTTCCGTGGCCACTTCGCGCGCGCGCCCGACGTCACCGACGATGGCCCAGAGCTCGCTTGCGACCAACAACGCGCGGGCCTTGGCTTGGGGATCGGTTGCGGCGTGCGCCTCGGTTTCGAGCCACTCGGCGCGCGAGATCCAGGCTTCGCGCGCGATCGGATCGGCAGGCGCTCCGCTCGGTGCGATCGCGGGCGGCGGAATGCTCGAGGGCCCGACGTGGTCGAGCGTTGGCATTTGCGAACGGATCGGTGTTCGCGGCACCACGGGGTCCTCCGTCGGCGCGCGGTTCGAGGGTACCTGGCTCGGCGCTTGGGCGCCGAAGCTCGACGAGATGCTCGGAACTCGCGGCGCGAGCGGCACCTGGGGCGAGAGGGGTCCCATGCGCGGGGGCGCGGTCGGCGCCTCCTCGCCGTCCGCGCGCGCCTCGTCGCTTCCGGCAGCTGGTTCGGGCGCGCGGATGGTTTCGCCCGCATTTTCAGGCGGAACGCTGCGTTCCGCCAGCGCTTGCTGTACGAATTCGGACGGAATACGCAGCACGCGCGTCTCTTCGTCCTCTTCGAAGCCCTCCGAGAACGAGATCGGGTCAGCGCTTGGCAGCTTGGGGGGCGCCGTCGGCTCTTCCTCACTCATCGGCGCTGACGCTGGGGCCTTGTTTGCGCTTTCCGCCGCAGCGCCGCGGGTGGTTGGCGGCGGAGCCGTCGGTACCGGCTGCGCCGGCTGCACCGACACGGGCTGCACGGATGCCGGCTGGGGCATGGCGTCCGACATCGAGCGGGGTCGAGGCGGCAACGCGACGCCAGGCCGGGGTGGGGGACCCGGTCGTGGCGGTGCGACTCGCGATGGCGCCGGGCGCGGGGGTCCCGCTGGCGCCGGTGCCCCAGCAGCTGGAGTCGGTGAGGCTGAGGGCGGCGCTGGGACGCCCGACGGCGCCGAGCCCGCGGCGGGCGGGCCCGAGTCCGAGAAGGTCTGAGCCAAGAGTTCGCTGAAACCACGCCCGATCACGGTAACGTCCTCGTTGCCGAGGCCCGGAATTTCTGGCTTCACGGTTGGCGCCGCGGGGCGTGCGGGGACAGCCGGCGCCGGCGCTGGGGGGAATGGATCGCCGAGCAAAGTGTCGAGCAGCGCGTCCGACTCGAAGTCGAGCTCACCGAGCTCCGGGTCTTCGCCGCGCGGTGAGCTGACACGCCGACTGGCACTTGCGTCCGGCGCAGCGACTCCGTTGCCCGCGGGCGCGTTGGGATCGTTCGGATCGCTCATCGAACTCCCATTCCGAGCTTGTCGCGTAGCTCGAGGTAGATGGGCGATAGTACGAAGGCGAGCAGGCGCCGTGCGCGTAGCTGGCCCTCGAGCGAGGTCGACAGCCGACCGCGTTGTCGCGCGTCCGCGGCCAGCACCCAAGACACATCGCCAGCGGCGACAGCCGCCATGCGGTCGAGAGAGGACGTGGCTGCGCGATACCAAACCATCGGATCTTCGCCGCTCGAAGCCACGGCGCGCGCGAGTTCGGGTAACACTTTTCGGACCTTTCGCGGCATTTCTCGTCCGATCTGACGTTGGAATTCGGCGAGCAGAGCGAACGGCGGACAGGGAAGTTCGACCTCGGCGACTCGGCAGGCGGCGACCACCAGCGCGTGCACGTCCTCCGGCTCACGGTGCCTGATCACGGTGTAGCCGCGGCGCAGCGCGAGGAGCTCGCGGGCGACGGCCTGACGATGATAGGGGCTGAGCGGCGCGCTCACGTCCTTGCCGACGACGATGGCCGGCGTTTCGCTGGCTACAGCGCAGACGCCGAGCGGATCATTGCCTCCGACGTAGAGTTCGAACTCACCGACACCGAGCGCGCCCGCCCAGGCCGCCACTTCGTTGCGCAGCGCGAGCCCTGCGCGCGGATCGACTCGTTCGCGCTTCCCAACTCCGAGCGCCTGTAGGCCGGGGCCGAGCGCCTCGCTGATGGTGCTCGCAATGGCGCGCATCAGAGCCGGAATCGCCCCCTGGTCGGCTGGGTCGAATAGCTGCGGAAACGCGGAATCGTCGATGGCAATGCGTGGCACGCGCGCGACACGCTCGTCCAGGCTGGCGAGCTCGGCGTCGATGGCGCGAGGTTCCGACCCGAGCGCCACCAGCACGCTGAGCGCGGCTTGGCGCAGCGGCAGCTTGCCAAGTGAGCCCGCGATTCGCGCGACGCGATCGACTTGCTCGCGGTTTACCGGATCGCGCTGGAGCGCCGAAATCAAGAACGAAAGCCCATTTTCGAGCAAGCGCTTACTGAGCGACTCCGAGAAGGCTCCGGACAGCACGAGATCGAGCGCTTCTCCGTCCGCCGGCGCTTCCTGCAAGAGTCGACTGGCGGCTTCTTCGGCGGCCTCGGGCATCTTGATCTCGTCGCGGTAGATGGCCATGGCGAGGCGCGCCGCTTCGATGCGCCCCGCGGAAGTGTCACGCTCGGCCATGAGCTGTTCCAACACTTCGGTCGCCTGCTCCCAGGCTTCCGCTCGTGCCGCCGTACGCGCGAGACGCTCGCGCACCGGGAGCGTGCTCAACCCCGCCCGGTAAATGCTGTTCAGGACCTCGAGCGCGGCGGGCACGTCTTTGAGTCGATTCTCGTAAAGGTCGACGGCTGCGACGCCGCTCATCAGGCGCTGCTGTCCTGGGGCGTCGGGGTGCACGGCCAAGCGCGCGAGGTTGTGCGCGGCCTCTTCGAAGCGTTGCAAGGTGATGCAAATCTCGCCGGTCAGCGCCAAGGCGCCCACGTGGTTCGGCTCGAGCTCACGCACCTTCTCGAGTGCCGCGAGCGCCCCTTCACGATCACCGGCTTCGCGAAGAGCGCGCGCGCGCTCCCAGATCAGCCGCACCACCTCTTCCGGTTCGCTCGCCACTTCGAGACGGCGGCTGATGAGCTCGAGCAGGCGAGGCCCGTCTTTCCTGCCGCGCACGATGCGAAACAGCCGATCGAACGCGCTGAAGCGCTGGATGTCGCGCTCGGCCGCGCGCGAGAGCGCGAACTCCCCGCGCACTTGATCGCCGAGCTCGTCGAGCAAAATCGTGGCGGCTTCTTCCCACAAGCGAGCGCCGACACTGCCGTCGCCGACTGCGTCGCCGAGCGCAGCGCTGGCTTCGGCCAGGGTCGCGCGGTCTCCGCTCGCCAGCGCCGCGCCGCGCAGGCCTTCCCAGCCAATGACCTCGTTCGGGAAGGCCTCGACCACGCTCCGAAATGACGCCAGCGCACCCTCCACGTCACCAGCGGCGAGTTGATTGAAGCCTGCCATGGCCGTCGCCACGGGGATGCATTCGTCCCCGAGGGATGGGCGCGCCTCGAGTAGGGCGCGAGCGCGGTGACCCGGGTCGATGCCCGGCGGTGCGAGCTCGAGATTGGCAAGCTTCACGGCCGGGTGTTCCCCTGCGACGGGAGCATGCGGACCCGTCTCCGTCAGCGCCGCGACGAGCGCTGCGCCAGCCGCGACGGCGTGCGACGCCGGCTCGGCCAGGCGTGCGGCAAGTGCGCGACGCGCCTTGACCTCGGCCGCTCGCTCGCCGGCCGCGAGCGCTGCTGCCAGCCACTCGAGGGCAGGGGCGGCGCTCGAGTCCGCTTCGGCGAAACGCTGCGCACTCTCCAGCGTCGCCGTCGCATCCGGGGCGGCTCCTGCGGCCGTCGTCGAGAGCTCCAGTTGGTGGGCGACTGCGCGCGCGAGGCGCGCCGCGGCCGGACCTCGACTCGCCAGCGCGTCCAAGGCTTCCTGGCGTGTTCGGACCGCGTCCGCGCTGCGGCCCCAGAGCGCGGCCCCAAGTTCTCCCGCGCGCGACAAGTCGGCATCGTCCGAAGTCTGCAAGGCAACCAGCGAGTCCCACGCGGTGTCTTGCGAACCACCGCGGCCCACTTCGAGCGTGAAGCGCTCGAGCTGGGCGAGCGCCGGATCCGTGTCGGCGAGCGACTCGATCGCTTTGGAGCGCGCGCTAAGGTCGTTGGGTTCACTCGCGCGCAACGCCCAGGCGAGCACATTGCCGCCGGCTTCGGGTTGATGCTCGGCGCCGCGCTGGAAAGCGTCGACGGCTCGTTTACGGTCGCCGAGCTGAAAGCTCAACATGCCCGAGGCGAGCGCGAACGCGCTGGCGAGCTCCGTATCCTCGACCGCCAACGCGGAATCCCACAATACCTCGCGCGCGCGCCCGATCTCGCCGCGGCTCTGCAAGAGCACGCTGAGCGCACCGGCCACGACCAGGTCCGCCGCGTCGTCGCCGTGCAAATCGGACAGCTCGTGAACGGCGGCTTCCAGATCGCCTTGGAGCAGGGCGCGCAACGCGACCACTGTGCGGAGCGCGCGTGAAAACTGGCGGTCCGTCTCGAGCTCCGCGAGCGCTTCGAGGGCCTTGCGCGACAAGGTCGCGTTGGCTCCGTCTTCGCGATCCGGCGCCTCCAACCAGGGGCCGAGGTAGGCACCGAGCGCATTGCCAAGCCAGGCGCCGCCGCGAGCGCTCGAAATCGAGGGCACGCACGAGAGCGCGCCCGCTGTCTCGCCGCGCAGCGCCCGCGCGCGCAGGAGCTCGAGCCAGAGGTCGACCTGCTCGTCTTCTGTCGCGCCTTGGGACAAGAGGCGTCGCGTCGCTTCCTCGTACCACGCAGTCTCGCCGACCAATGCTGCCAGCATGCGCGCGACGCGCGCCACGAGCTGCGGCGGCGCGCCGAACATCGACGCTTGACTTAGGGCGGCTTTCGCGCCCGAGACATCGGCCGCCAAGCGAGCCCAGGTGTCGGCTGCAAGTAAGTAAGCATTGGCCTTCGCGGGCTCGTGTTCGAGCTGCTCGGTCAGCGACTCGATGGCGGTCGCGAAGCGCGCGGGGTCACCGCTCGCTCGCCACTCGAGCTCCAGCGCCCGCGCCGTGACGCTGCGTGGCGCGAGGGCGAGCGCCTTCTCGACGGCCTCTAGTGCGCGCGCGCGATCGCCGTTCGCGTCCGCGGCGCGCGCGATGCAAAGCCAGAGCGCCGCTCCTGCTTCGCCCTCGATGCCTTGTTCGAGCTCGAGCGCGGCTAGGCGCGCGGTCGCTTCGTGGTCGCCCGCGGCCTCCGCGATCTCGAGTCTCGCGTGGACCAAGAGCGGCTCGTTCCTCACCTCCTGAATCGCTCGATCGAGCAGCGCCGCCGCGCGCGTGAGGTCAGCGCGTCCGCGCTGGATATCGGCGGCGCGCAGCCAGCAGTCGCCGACGAAGGCGAGCGAGCGCCGGTGCTGCGGGATACCGTGCGCGTCGCCGACCCGGCCATCAGAGACGGCGCGCAGCGCGAGTTCGCCCTGAGTCTCGAGCGCGCGGGCATGAGCGTCGTGGAGCTCATGGGCGGCTGCCAAGCGCTCCTGTGCGAGCAGCGCGAGGAACGTCGCTTCCCCGCCTTGAGCGATCGCTCGGTCCAGCGCGTCGAAGGCCGAGTCGACATTGCCCTGTTCGGCGCGACGCTCGGCCACGTCGATCAGCAGCAGGCCGCGCAGTGTGGCGTTTTGGATGAGCTCGGCGCGCGCTGCGATCGCGCGCTCCGAAAGCGCTCCATCACCGAGCCTCGCCGCCACCAACTCCAGGGCTAGCCAGATCGAGGGATCATCCGGCGTTTGCTCGACCGCGTCGAGCAGAGAAAGCCGTGCTCCGTCCAAGTCCGACTGTTGGTCGGCGAGGAAGGCCGCTTGTCCCGTGAGCGCGCGAGCCTGCTCGGCGGGTGTGTCGGCGATGCGCGCCAATCGCTCCAGAACCTTGCCCAGGTTCTTGTACGATTGGCGTCGCTCGATGATCGCCACCAAGCGTTCGAGCGGCTCGCGAAACTCGGGATCGCCGTTGACGGCAGCGAGGTGATCGCGCGCAGCGGCTGCTTCGTCACCGAAACGCTCCTCGAGCACCCCGATTTCGTGCAGCAGCAGCGATTGTGTTGCGGTGGTTTCCGCAGCCTCCTGTTCGGCGCGGAGTCGCTCGATGCTGGCGCTCAGCGCACGTTCATCGGGCGGAGCGGAGGAGCGCGGCGGGGCGTTGGGCGAAATGCTGGACATTCCCAAAGAAACTCCGCCTGAATCTAGAAGACGTATCCGCGGGTGCCTAGCCCTGTCTTCGCGGAGCGCCTCGGCCGTCAGTTTGCGCCAGGCCGCTCGGCGCGGAAAATGCCCCGACTTCTCGTTCGGCTACATCAGCCGACACGCGACGCCGCCCTCAATTATTTCGTCGCAAGATCCAGTAGCCGCGGGGCGTGTCGACGGGATCGGGGTACACGTCACCTTTTTGCAGTGTGAACAACAAGTACTCGATGGCGGGCTCGAGCACATCGCGTGGAACGCGCCCGGCGTCGGTCGTGGAGCCGCGATCACCCTTCTTCACGGCCTCCGCAAAGTCGCGTTTGGCGTCCGCTAGCAGAACGTCGGCCTTTTGCTTGGCTTCCGCTTTTGTTCGCGCATCTTTCGGTGCGGATTGGGCACCCTGATACGAAACAAGGACCACGCCGAAGCTCACTTCTTTCGGCGCGCTTGCCGGCAACTCTGGCACCTTCCGGCCGTCAGGCAGGGTATCGAATGCTTCCCCAACACTGCCTTCCGTGGAATCCTCGGTCGACGGCGATGCCGATGCCGAGCCCGATGGAGCGACCGCCGCAACGGGTGCAGCACTGACGCTCGCGCTTGGCGCGGGGAGGTGGGTGCTGGTGGCAGCGTGTGGTGGTTGCCGTCGCATGACGACAGCCAACGCGATAGCGAGTACGAAGAGGAGGCCGACCGCGATGGCGGTAGTTCGTTGCATAGTTCTCTCGATGTCAGTCCGGCCACCCGTCAGTAAAATTGGCCGAGCGTCCAATGCGAGCGCGTCCAACCGCTGGTCGAGGCGACAAGTGCAGATGCCACTATCCCACTCGACTCGAGCGGGCAACTGTCACTGGCTCCGAGGCCGCGCTGCATAAATGCGCTCTCGGAATCCAAGCCCGCAAATTGGCCGCCGGAAAATCGCCGAGCTCAGGCCGATGCTCCAGAAGAAACCGCGACAAGCGTGGGGCTCCCCTGCTAAGAGTTGAAGGAAGGGCCGATGTTTAAGGTCGAATGCCCCGGGTGTAAGGCGCCCTACCAGGTCGACGAACGCCGCATTCCCGCGACAGGGCTGAAGATGCGCTGCCCGAAGTGTGGCAGTTCGTTCAAGGTCGACTCGCCGTCAGACCCGCAGCGGACGTTGCCGCATTCGGTGCTGGGGGCAGTGCTGGGCGTCAGCTCGGATTCACTTTCTCCGCCTCCTCCCGATCCTAAGCCGAACGCGATGAAGGCCACGATGATGGGTGTGGCGCCCGCCGCGGCTGTGCCTCCACCGCGTCCCGGGCCGCCGCCGGCACCGGTGCGTCCGAAGCCGGCGGCGCCTATCGCTGCCGATGCCGATTTGCCGGCGGCCGTCGCGAAAGGAGCGGCGCCACGCGCGCCCCTAGGCGGCGCGGAGTTGCCGTCCCC
>JAEUAF010000614.1 GCA_019695485.1 Sorangium sp. | reverse complement strand
CATCAAGGTGCTCTATCTCACCTCGGATTTTCTGTGGAGCCACGAGATCTCGCCGGAAGTGGCGATCAACTACGGCATGGGTGCCGGTCTCGGTGTGGTGTGGGGGCCGCTCTATCGAAACCAGGCGATGCGTTCAGGCGGCGGTTTCGTAAAGTGTCCGGGTCCCATTGGCGGGGTGTGCGGCAACGACAACAATCACTACGGGAACTACCAAGAACCGAGTTGGGTTGACGGCGGCTCGAAGCCGATCGTGTTCCCGTGGCTCGCGCTGCAGACAGGGCTTCGCTACAAGCCCCACCGCAGGTTCGTGGCGCGGCTCGACGCCGGCTTTGGGCTGAGCGGGTTCTTCTTTGGGCTCGGAGCCGACTACGGGCTCTGAGCCGTTTGGTTTGGTGGGTGTGTGACCGCGTCCAACACTAGAGGAGCAAGCGAGCTAGAATTTCCTCCGCGCTACGAGGCGATCCGTCGCCTCGGACGCGGAGGCGGCGGGGAAGTGTGGGCTGTGCGCGATCGCGCGTCGGACTCCACGTTCGCGTTGAAGGTGCTAGCCGAGGACGCGAGCGATCGCGAAATGGCCGCGCTCGTGCGCGAGGCGGCTGCGCTCTCGGGTCTCGAGGGCCTGGGTGTGCCGCGCGTGATCGGCTTCGGGCGGCTGCCGCGCACCGCGCGCGCGTATATGGTGCGCGAGCTCGTCGAAGGGCGGAGCTTGGAGGCGCTCGTCGCGAATGGGGATCCTTTGTCGGGCGTGCTCGTGGCGCTGGCCAGCGCGGCGGACCAATTGACCGAGCTTCACCGCGCCGGCCTTCTGCACGGTGACGTCAAACCTGGCAACATCATCGTGCAAGCGAGTGGCTCCGCCACCTTCGTCGACCTCGGGTTGGCGGCTCCGTTTCGCGAGGGCGGCAGCGTGGTCGAGGGTCTGAGTCCGCGCTATGCCGCGCCCGAGCTCTTCGAAGGCAAGCCGCTCACCGTGCGCGCGGAGATCTACGCGCTGGGCGTCACCCTCGAGGAAGCGCTCGATACGGCGGGCGCCGCGTCGGTGTCGCCCAGCGTGCGCGAAGAGCTTGCGCGGATCGCCAAGCGAGCCACCGCAGTGTCTCCCGGTGATCGCTATCCATCGGCGGACGAATTCGGGAGCGCCGTGCGGCGCGCGGCGGGTCTGCCGACTCAGGTGCTCGGTGCCGCCGAGAACTCCGCGCTGTGGCCTGTTACCGGCACCGACGCGATCTCAGGCCAGCTCTTGGAGGCCGCTCACGCCTTGGCTCCGGGAGGTCTCTTGCGCCTGGTTGGCCCCGAGGGTTCCGGGCGCTCGGCGCTGCTGCGCCGTCTGGCCTGGTCGCTCGGCGCGGGGGGAGAGCCGGTGCTGCTCTTCGACAGCGTGGCAACGGCGACTCAAGTCACGGGTGAACTCGCTTCGTATCCGACCTTGGCCGGAGTGTTCGTGCTCGTCGATGACAGCGACACCTTCGATGAGCCAGCGCTGGAGCGCTTGCGGCAGGCCCGCTCGTCTCGCGCGCGCCTGGTCGTGGTGGGTGGGGATGAGCTCGGTGCGGCGGATCTCGTGATTGAGGTGCCGCCGCTCGACCCACATGCCGCGCGTGACCTCGTGCGCCGTTCAGTGCCGTCGCTCGGTGAAGCGCTGGTCGGCCGGGTCGTGGAGTTTGCGGCGGGGCGCCCCGGTGCGCTGCAACGCTTGGTTCGGCGCGTTGCCAGCGAGACGGTTGCCTCGTCGTCCGACATCGAGCGCCTACTCGGTGACTCGGAGGCGCCGCTGGCGTTGCCGACGGAGCCGCTGCCGCGCGCCATCTTCTTTTTGGAGCGCGGGCGCTACGTCGATGCCGGGGCCGCGCTCGATCAACTGCCGAACGATGCGAGCTCCGCGAGCGTCGCCGTGGCGATTGCGCGCGCACGGCTCGACCTCGGGCTGGGTGAGGCTGCCTCCGCCTACGCGCGGCTCGCGCCTCACCTCGAGAACGTCGTCGCCGAGCGCGATGAGCTCTTGCTCTATGTCGGCCGCGCCAAGCTCGGAATGGCCGATTTTTCTGGGGCCGTCGAGCTCTTGGCCCCGCTCGCCGAGCGCGAGGGCGCGCTTGGTGTCGAGGCCTTGGCATTCCACGGGCTCGGACTCTCACTGCTCGGTCGCAATGCGGAGGCCATGAGCGCGCTGTCGCGCGCGGTCGAGTTGGCGCGTACGCTGGGTGATGCTCGCGTGGAGGCGCTCACGTTGGCCTCGCTCGGCTTGGCTGAGCAGCGCGTCGATCACACCGAGGAGGCGCGCGCGGCCTATGAAGCGGCAATCACGGCTGCCGAGCGCGCGAGCGACGCCGGCACACTAGCGTTGGTGCGCGCGAACCTGGCAGGGCTCTTGAAGATCCGCGGTGACATCGCGGGGGCCATCGAGCAGTTCGAGGCGGCGCTCGACATGGGTCGTCGCTCGGGACGCCGGCAGACGGCGCGTCAAGCGCTCCTGAACCTCGCCAACCTCGACGTCTATCTGGGGCGCATCGCTCGGGCACGCGGGCGTATCGAGGCCCTCGAAGAGCAGCAGGCGCAGTTGCCTCAGGTCACGCGCGCGCAGCTGCTCGGGCTAGGCGCTGAGCTGTTGCTCAAAGAAGGCGAGATCGAGCCCGCTGTTGCCAAATACGAGGCGAGCGCTCGCGAATACGAAGCGCTTGGGCTCGGCGTCGATGCGGCCGAAGCGCGCCTGGAGGCGGTCGTCGCCGGGGTTCGCCTCGCGAATCCGGACCTGGCCGCGCTGCGGCGGCTGTTCGAGGCGGCACGCGTCGGACTCGGCGAAGCCAAAGCGCACCGCCCGCTCTTGTTGCTGGCGGCGGCGCGTCTGGCAGGCGCGGCGGGCGACGAAGCGGAAGCCCGCCTGCGCATCGATGAGGCGCTGCATGCGGCACGTGAGACCGGTCACCGCGAATGGCTGTGGCGGGCGCTCGCCGCGCGGGCTGAGCTGGAAGAGGCGGGTGGTCAGCCGCTCTTGGCGCGGAGAGATCGCGAAGAGGCCGTGGCAGTGCTGGAAGAGATTGGCGCGCGCCTACCGCGCGATTTGCGTGAGGTGTATTGGAACGATCCACGGCGCAGCCAGCTTCGGGCACGCGTTCCGGCGGCGATCGCCAGCGCAGCCACCGAATTCGCGGCGTTTGGAGGGGGCTCGCTGCCTGAGCTTTCGACGAGCGGGAGCGGCAGCCTGAGCGCGACCACGAATCTCTCGCAGTTGTCGACGACTCCTCTCGAGCGCCGTCTCACGCGGCTCTTGGAGGTCAACGCCGAGCTCGCTATCGAGCACGATCTGACGCGGCTCACGTTGCGCATCACGGACTACGCGGTCGAGCTTTCGCGCGCTGAGCGCGGTCTCGTGCTGCTGCGCGACGCCGATGGGTCGCTCTCGGTGCGCGCCTCTCGCGCGCGTGGCGCGGATCTGCCGGACCCCGAATTCTCGCGCTCGATCGCCGAGCGCGTGATGGAGTCGCGTGAGCCGTTCCTTTCGGTGAGCGCTCAGAGCGACGCGCGCATGGCGGGTTTTCGCTCGGTGCACCAGCTGATGCTGGAATCGGTGGCCTGCGTGCCGATCCTCGCGCCTAGTGGACAAGCCATCGGCGCGCTCTATCTCGAAACGCGCTCGCGCAAGGGTTCTCACTTCGAGCGCGAACTCGCCACGCTGCGCGCCTTCGCCGATCAGGTCGCCATCGCGCTCGAAAGTCGGCGCTTGATCGAGGAAAATCGGCAGCGCGCGGATGAGCTCGCCAGCGCCAATCAGGATCTCGAGGAAGCGCAGGGGCGGCTCCGGGAGCTACTCGGTGACCGCACCGAGCAACTGAAGCGCGCGCGGCGGCGCTTGAAGGACGCGCGCGAGACGCTGTACGGCCACTTCGGCTACCACGGCCTGGTTGGGACCAGCGCCGCCATGCGCCGCGTCTACGCGCTGATCGACCGCGTGAAAGACACCGACGTGCCGGTGCTCATCACGGGTGAGAGCGGCACCGGCAAGGAAATGGTGGCGCGCGCCATCCACGAGACGTCGCCACGCAGCAAAGCCAAGATGCTGGGCGTCAATTGCGGTGCGATTCCCGAAAATTTGCTGGAGAGCGAGTTGTTCGGGCACGTGCGCGGTGCGTTCACGGGAGCGGAGCGCGAGCGGCGCGGCCTGTTCCGCGAATGTGAGGGCGGCACGATCCTGCTCGATGAAATCGGAGAGACGCCGGCCAAGATGCAGGCGGGTTTGTTGCGCGTACTGCAAGAGCGCTCGGTGCGGCCCGTCGGCGGCGGGCAAGAGCAGCCGGTCGACGTGCGCGTGATCTGTGCGACCAATCGTGAGCTGCTCTCGATGGTCAAAGACGGAAAGTTCCGGGAAGACCTCTACTATCGCATTCACGTGGTGGAGGTGCATCTGCCGGCGTTGCGCGAACGGGCCGAGGATGTGCCGCAGCTCGTCGACCACTTCTTGGGGATCTTCGCGGCGCGCTACAAGCGCGAGAAGAAGGCGGTGTCGCGCGAGGCGTTGCGCATGCTCGCCGACCACGACTGGCCCGGCAACGTACGTCAGCTCGAAAACGTGCTCTTGAACGCGTGGGTGATGAGCGAAGAAGATGAGCTCTTGCCCGACGACTTCGACCTGCCCGAGTTCTCACAGATCCTGATGCCGTCGCGAGCGGCAGAGGCGCCGGAGGAGCCGCAGAAGGCGCGCGCCATGAAAGGCACGACCTCGGAGCACCAGCGCGGCGAGCGAGAGCGCATCCTCGACGCCTTGCGCGCCTGCAACTGGAATCGCGTCAAGGCCGCGCAGCTGAGTGGGATCCCGCGGCGCACCTTCTATCGGCGCTTGAAGGACTACGGCATTCAGTGAGCTCAGCCGACGCCGAGCTGCTTTAGCTTCTTGTGCAGCCCTTCGCGGGTGATGCCCAGTGTTTTCGCGGTCGCGGTCTTGTTGTTGCCGTGTTCGCGCAGCGTCTCGATCAAGATTTGTCGCTCGACCTGGTCGACCATTTCGCGCAGCGTGCCCTTGGCTTGCGCACTGCCGAGCACCAAGCCCTCGACCTGGCGGATCCTCGGGCTCACTAGCGCGGCCCCAATCGGCTCGCCGGGATCGGCTTGAATGACCAGGCGCTGAACCTCATTTTCGAGCTCGCGCACGTTGCCCGGCCAATCGTGGAGCGCGAGCACGCTCAGCGCTTCACTGCTGAAGCCGCTGACCGGTTTGCCGAACTCGCGCGTGTAGCGTTGCAGGAAGTGTTGCGCGAGCAAAGGCACGTCGTCGCGGCGCTCACGTAGCGGTGGCACGCGCACGGGGAACGTGCTCAGTCTATAGTAGAGATCCTCACGGAAGCGCCCAGCCTGCACCTCGAGTTCGAGGTCGCGATTGGTGGCGGCTACGATGCGCACGTCGACCTGGCGCGTGGTCGTGCCGCCCACTGGACGGATCTCGCCCTCTTGCAGCGCGCGCAGCAGCTTGGCCTGCAGTTCACGCGGCATTTCGCCGATCTCATCGAGAAACAGCGTGCCGCCGTCGGCAATTTCGAAGAGGCCCTTCTTTTCCTCGGTGGCGCCGGTGAACGCGCCGCGCCGGTGACCGAAGAGCTCGCTCTCCAGCAGATTCTCGGGGAAGGCGGCGCAGTTTTGCGCCACGAACAGCTTGTCTTTGCGCTTGCTGCGCGAGTGCAGGGCGGAGGCGATGAGCTCCTTGCCAGTGCCGGTCTCGCCTTGAATCAGCACACTGACGCGCGTATCGACGACCTTGTCGAGCTGTCGTGAGAGCTCCTTGATGGCGCGGCTCTCGCCGATGATCTCTGGAGCGAACGGCCGCGCGCGGTCACGCTTGCGGAGGAAGGTGTTCTCCTTCTTGAGATCCTGCTGCGAGGCGGACAGCTTGGCGATGAGTCGCGTGTGCGCCACGGCCAGCGATGCGTTGGCTGCTAGCACGCCGAGCCAATCGACGTCGGCGCTGCCGAACATGGCGGGGGCGCCGCGGCTGTCGATTTGCAGCACGCCCAGCACTTCGTTGCCCTTCCAGAGCGGAATGCCCATCGCGCTGTAGATGCTGGCGCCGAGCAGCGATTCCGAGCTCATGGCCTCGTTTGGGGCGTCGGCGATCACGACCGCCGCCCGCTCGCGCAGCACCTTGCGCAGCAAGCTGCGCGGGATCACGAATGGTTGAGCGGGCGTGCTAGGCGCTCCCTGGGCGTCGCGCACGCGGCGCGCGTAGGGCACGAGGCCATGCGTCACGGTCTCGCTCGCAGGCACGCTGTCATCCCGCAACAAAACGCAGGCGTGGGTCGCGCGTGGCACCAGCACGAGCGCGGCCTCCGCGACCGCACCAACGGCGCCGTCGACCTCGTCGGCGCTGCCAATGCGAGCGAGCGCTGCCAAGAGCGCGCGCAGTCGAGGCGCCTCATCGAGCGTCTCGGCGCGCGCGGCGAGCTCGTCCAAGGGACGCAGCGCGAGGACTTGGCCGGTCTCGCGGTCCGGCTCGATGCGCACTCGGACGCGCGTGCCGAGCTCGGCTTCGCCACCAAACGACAGCTCGTCCGCGTCTGCGAGGATCAGTCGCGTTGCGCCGGCTCCCAGCCGAACCCGCGCTTCCCCGCGCAGCACCCAAGTGCCGTTGGCGCTATCCAGGTCCTCGAGCACGACCTCGGCGCTGCCGACCAGGAGTCGTGCGTGCTGCGCCGAGACATGGGCTTCGGGCAGCACCACGTCGCTCGTGGGGCTACGCCCAATGCTGATCACGTCGGCGTCCAGCTCGAGGACGCGCCCGCTGCCGGCGCCCGACAAAAGTTCAAGCCCGATGTTTGCCATCGAAGCCGACAGCATAGCTCGCCGGAGCGGCAGCTCGAGGCGTCAATTGAAGGCGAACTGCTCGAAACGAGACTGGGGGCGCGCCGCGCTTTGCCGGCGCGCCCACAATCCAGGCGGAATCAGCCGCCGCGTGCCGACAGCCGGTACATGACCTGCTTCAACGGCGCGTCGCCCATCGCCTTGTCGCGGTCCGGCGACTTGGCGTTCTTCTCGATGATGGTGCCGAGCTTGTCGACGGCCGCCTTCGATCCCTTCGGCGAGAGACGGTCGATCACGAGCGACGACACGTAGCGCAGCGCAGCGTTCTCCACGCTGTCGAGCCGACTCACGATCTCGTCGCGCGTCTGCTCGTTGCCGAAGATGCCGGCCATGTAAGCCGCCTTGATACCGGTAAACTGCATCTTGCGCTCCTGATTTTCGGGCTTCTGAATCGCCTCGACATAACAGGGGGCGCGGTCACCGCACGCCTTGAGCAGCGTGTCGGCTTGATTCAAGAGGTCCTTCTCGAGCTGCGTGCCGTACGAGTTGGTCAGCTTCTTCACGGCTGCCAACTGATCGGGCTTGGCGAGCTTGATGCAGGTCACCGCAATGGCCTGCTGCAGCGCCTTCTTCTCGTCGGCGTCGCCCTTGATGGTCTCCGCCTTCTTGATCAGCCAGTCGACGAGACCCGGATCGAAAAACTGGCCTGCCGATTCGGTGAGCACTTCGAGCGCCGGCTGACCCGGCGGGATCTGAGCGTCGAGCGCGAGACCGTCGTACACGCCCTTGAAAGCCGCGGTGGAGTCCGCCGTGGCCGGCAGCTTGGGTAGCTCGCGCGCGATAATGGCTTTGGTCGCGTCGTCGGCGTCACCCTTGAGCACTTCCACCATCGGAGCAACGGCTTCGGCGCGGCCAACGGAGCCCAGAATGAGCGCTGCGCTCTGCACGCAGGGCTTGCCTTTGCCGTCACCGCCGGTCTCTTTGATGCGCCGCAAGCAGTACGACTCGAGCTTCTCGTTCTTGCCTTGCAAAAGCTTCACCGCGGCGTCGGTCGCGGGCTTGCCGAGTTCGATCAGCGCCACCATGGCCGTCGGCTGAAAGTCGATCTTCGCGGGATCCAGAATGACCTTGATCAGCGCGTCGACCGCAGACGGATCGCCGATCTTGCCGAGCACCGCGGCGGCGGTGGTCTGCCAGAACTGCTGATCCATGTAGTCTTCGACGGCTTCCTTGTCCTTCTTGCGCTCCGGGCGCGTGACTTCGGCCTCGAGCTTGGTGATGAGCGGTGCTGCCCAGCTCTTGGACGACAGACTGAGCATGGCGGCGTTGTAGTCTTTGTAGACCACGCCACCGAGCATCGTGTTGGCGCGCAGCTTCATGAACGCCTCGACCATCGGCCCTGCCAGCGACTCTTCCTTCATGTCGCCGACGGCGATAGCCGCCCACTTGATGTCTTGATCATCCTTATTGGTGCGCGGGTTCTTCGCGAAGTCCTCGAAGGCCTTCTTGAAGGCAGGCGCAGCGCGCTTGTCCTTGTATCCAGACAAGAGCTTGATCAGCATGACGCGGCTCTTCGGGTCGAGCTGGTCGCCGCCTTCGACGTACGCTTTGGTCAGCGCGTCGACGCTCTTGTTGATGAGGTCCTGGACCTCTTGAGCTTTGAGGTTCTTGTTGGCGCGCGTCAGCGCGTCCTCGAAGAACTGGTCGAAGCGATTGACCGCGCGGGCGCGCCACGAGGCCTCGCCGAGCTTGTCGACCCAGTATTCCGGCTGACTTTCATCCTTGCAGCCTGTCGCTGTGAGGACCGTCAATCCGACGGCGGTGGGCATTGCAGATCCGAGCACGAGCGCGCCGATCAGGGACGCGACTCTTCGTGAAGAGCGCAACATTGGAGATTCCTCCCAGGCGAATGACGACGTCGACGAAGGAGACGAGAGCCCGATTCTCAAACTTTGGTAAGTACCCAGAAAGAGAGTGAGATTTCCCGTCCGAGCGGAACGTAAGCCGCGCGGCTCCTTGCTGTCAACGAATGCGCGATTTGTGCTGCGTCGCGTCAGGTAAGACCGGAGAGCCGGCCACGCCGCGCTCACCCAATAATCATGTCCGGGGCGAGTGGGCGCCCTTCCTCGAAGCGCGCCAGTCGCCAGGTGGCGAGTTCGCTACTCGATGTTCCGTGAGCGATGAAGGCGGCGAGTCGCTTTCCGACTACGGGCGCCATCATGAATCCGTGGCCCATAAAGCCGCTGATTAGATAGAGCCCATCGGGTTTGTCGGGTGCACCGAGAATTGGGCCCTGATCGGGGGAAATGTCGTACAAGCCCGCCCACTGTCGGAGAACGCGCACCTTTCCGAGCCTCGGACAGCGCGCCACTAGCGCCCGCGCGTAACGCGCCAAAAAAGCGACCGAGGAGTTTTGCGCGGGGCCCGGGGGCGGACTCGGATCGCTGATGCCGCCGACGATTTCCCCGCGGGTCGACTGGGAAAAATACAGCCCGTCGGTGAGATCCGCGACGAGCGGCGTGAGAAACGGTTTTAGCGGCTCGCTCGAGCAGATTTCGTGGCGGTGCGGGTGAGTCGGCAGTTCTACGCCGGCCAATCTCGCCACGCCGGGGCTCAGCGCGCCGCACGCGACGACCACCCGTTTGGTGCGGATCGTCCCGCGATCGGAGTGCACGGCGCTCACCGCGCCGTTGGTCACGTCGATACCGAGCACGCGCGTGAAGGTTTCGATTTCCACGCCGAGCGCGCGGGCCCCTTCCGCGTAACCCCACACGAAGGGCCAGGGAAAGACTACCGCGTCCTTGGCATTGTAGCTTCCGAGATACACGCCCTCGCTCGACACTTCAGGAACCAACCGAGAGACCTCCGCTGGTCCGAGCAGCTCCGTGTCGAGCCCCGCGTGGCGTTGAATGCCGACGCTCCGCGTGAGCTCGTGCGCCTTCTCCTCACTTCGCGCGAGGAACAGATAGCCGCCCTGGCGCAGCCAAGTATTGATCCGATGCTTTTGCGCGAAGGCGCGAAACTCGCGCAGGCTCTCTTGCATCAGGCGCACGGAGAGCTCGTTCGCCCACTGCGCGCGCACGCCACCGCCGTTTCGGCCGCTGGCGCCGCTGCACAAGTACGACGCTTCGAGCACCGTGATCGACTGCGCGGGGGCGAGCGTCGCCAAATGGTAGGCCACCGAAAGCCCCATGATTCCGCCTCCGATCACCACGATGTCGGCGGCGTCGCGCATGCTGCTCGGATCCCCGCGCGGGCGCGTTACGGCTTGGCGACGCGCCAGATCGTTCCGGCGTCGACCCAGTACACGAAGTTTGCGTCGGCCGTGAGCGAGTCCGGCGTCGTGTAGGGCCCAGCCAGATCCGTGGCACCGCCGGTGCAGGTATCGGGTGCGCAGTGTTGGAGCTTCGGCGTCGTGGCCGTAAACCAGTAGGAGCCCGACGCGTCCACCAGCAATTGGGGTGGGGACGGATAGGTCGTGGGCGAGTCGAGCCCACGCGCGAGCTCCGTGATGCTGGCGCAGTTGTCCGCTAGCGAACAACTGTCGAGCTTCCCTTCGTAGAAGGTGTCTCGCCCGGGCAACAAGAAGTAAAACTTGTTGCCGTAGAGTTGGGTAGCGTGGACGGTGCTGTGATCGCCAGCGATGAGCTGGGCTGCGGTGCAGGTCCCGCCCGAGTAGTCGCACGAAGCGACGCGGTAGCCGTTCGCGCTCGTGTCGATGAACGCGAGATGCGTGGCGTCGCCGGAAACGGCGCGCACACCCTTAGCCACCAGGTTCATGCCAGCGCTGCAGGTTCCCGCCGTGCACGTGGTCCAGCCGAGTCCGACCCCGCCGCCGTTGTAGAAGGCGTGCGTTCCGACCGAGAACAGTGGCCCCGCGAAGCCATTTAGACCGTCCCCGACGAACGATGCGAGCGTGCCGGGGCAGCCGGTCGTGGGACACGCGTACATCGCGGGGCGCTCCGTGGTCTGCTGAGGGGCGGACTCGAAGACCAGCGTGTCGTTTACCAAGATCAGCGGCTTGATGTAGTACGCCGACGAGCCGATCTGGCGCGGGGCGAGCGTGCAGCCGGTTTTGGGGCAGGCGAACAGCTTTGGCGGCGTGATGCCGTCGCTGCTTGCGGGGGTGCTGAAGTAGATTTCGCTCGCACCAACGGCGACCGCGTCGACTGGCGTGGTCTGCACGTTGACCGCCGCGGGCTGGCAGACGCCGAGCTTGCACTCGCTTCCCCCGCATGAATGCCCGCATTTCCCGCAGTTTTCGCCAGAGGTAGCGATGTTCACGCAGGCAGCGCTGCACAGCGTGAGGCTTCCGGTGCAGGTGAGGGGTGCGCCTCCGCTGCCGCTGCCGCCGCTAGACGAGGCGCCGCCGCTTGTGGTCGTTTGACCGCCACTCGTGCTGGTTTGGCCGCCAGCGCTGCTCTTGCCACCGCTCGCATGTCCCCCGCTGCCCGGAGGGTTGGTCGCGCCGGCAGCGCCGCCCAGCTCAGGCACGCCGCCTGCGCCGCCCAAATCCACCGCGGGCTCTCCCGCGGCCCCGCCAGCTGCGCCGCCTTTGCCTGCCGTGCTGGAGACTCCGCCGCGACCACCGGCCCCGCCGAGCTGAGACGCCGTGCCGCCTTTGGTGCTGCTGGTACCGCTGGCTCCGCTGCTGCCGCCAGTGCCATTTGCGAGTGTGCCGCCCTCGATGTTGAAGATGGCGTTGCAACCTACGCCGAGCGCCGCCACGAAAAAGAGCTCGCGCTCCCGCCGCCTGTTGCGCGCGCGGTCGTGCGATCGAGCACCGGTCACGGTCTTGCGTTCTGTCGCCATCTCAGAAGGTCCCCGATACGTTGGTGCCCGCGAAGCCAGGCCCACTTTGGAATGATACGTTCAGCGCTGCTGCCGCAGGCGCGCCCTCTGTCTTGGGGCGACCGACGACGAACAGGGTGACCCCGGTGATTGCAAGCGCGCCGCCCGCGAGCCCAAAGATGCTCGCCAGGTTCCCGCGTTTGACGGCCGCGTCGCGGTCAGCGAGCCCCGCGCTACCGCACACGTTGCCGGTGCAGTCGCTCTTCGAATCGCTCTTCTTACCGAGCGCCGAAGCCAGGAAGACTCCGCCGACTCCGAGCGAAACGACGCCGACTCCCGCAGTGGCGACGCCGGCCCATTGCAGACTCGTCAGCCCCTTGTTGGCCGTGGCGGGGGCGCTTGGTGCAGGGCCGCTCGCGGCCGTGTTTGGCGGTAGCGGGGCGAGTTCCGGAATCGACAGGCGCGCGGCGTCGCCCTCCTTTTGCACGACGACACTGAGCTTCAGCGGCTCGCGCCCCGGCGCCGTCACGTCCACCGCGTGCGTGCCGCCGTCGATGGGCAGGGCGGAGTTCCAGACGCCGCGACCGAGCGCGACGCCATCGCGGCGGATCTCGAGTCCTTCGACGCCAAGGACGCTCGGCCCGACTTCGAGGGTCAGCGTCGAGAGCCGTGGCTTCAGCGCCGCAGCGTGGTCGCGCGCCAGCTCTTCGCGATCTTTGCGCCCCTCTTGTTGGGCGCGGCCTTGGGCATCGGTGAACTCGGACCACGCTGAGGCAAGCTTTCCTTCCTGCTCATGGCAGGCTGCGAGCGCGATCAGTGTACCGGTCGCAGGATCGAGCCGATTGCTCTCTGCGAGTTTGGGACACGCGGCTTCGAAGCGGTGTTGTTCGAGCAAGGCGCGGCCCTCTTGAAAGAGCGCTTCCGCCGTCACGGTGTCGCTCTCGGCGTGGGCGAGCTGGGTCGCGAGCAGAATCGCGCTCGCGCTGAAGGTGCGGGTTAGGGCTAAGTTCATGGCTATCTTCGTTGATTGATGGCGCCTTCCAATGAAGGAGACGCTTTGACTGGAACGGCGGCCTTGGCGGCTGGCGGCGCTGCGACCGGCGCCGGCGCAGCGGGTGGCGGCGTGGGAGGCGTAGGAG
>JAEUAF010000534.1 GCA_019695485.1 Sorangium sp. | reverse complement strand
CGCAGCACCACGCCGCCCACACCGAAGACGAAATCTGGATTGACGACGTCGCCTCTGAACTGCCTGGTCAGTCGTCCAGAGTCCGGCCTGCGCGGGGATCTCACGTAGCGCGACGTGCGGGGGCCGTTTAGTCTTCTGGAAGGAGGACCTAGCGGTCATGAAGCGCTCTTACACCAAACCCTCCGCGGGCGAGCTGCGTCAAAAACTGACGCCGCTCCAGTACGAAGTCACCCAGCACGATGCGACCGAGCCGCCGTTTCGCAATGAATACTGGAACAGCCACGCGGACGGGCTCTACGTGGACGTCGCGAGTGGAGAGCCGCTCTTCAGCTCGCGCGATAAGTTCGATTCGGGCACGGGTTGGCCGAGTTTCACGCGCCCGATCGACGCAGCCAGCGTCGTGAAGCGTGTCGATCGCAAACATGGCATGGCGCGCACGGAGGTGCGTTCCACTAGCGGCGACTCACACCTCGGGCACGTGTTCGAGGACGGCCCGCGACCTTCGGGACTGCGCTTCTGCATCAACTCCGCGTCGCTCCGCTTCGTGCCGCGCGACCGCCTGGAAGCCGAGGGCTACGGCGACTACTTAGCGCTCTTCGTCGAGCCCGCGGACCCCCAAGCGGCCGCACACGAGAACAGCTGTGCCATCCCGGCCGATGGCGAGGCGCCTGGTTGCGTCGCCACGCTGGACTCGGTCGTACTCGCGGGCGGTTGCTTTTGGGGCATGCAAGATCTTCTGCGCAAGATCCCCGGCGTCGTGGAGACTGAGGTCGGCTACGCGGGCGGCACGCTCGAGAGTCCCACCTATCACGATGTACGCACTGGCACGACGGGCCACGCCGAAGCCGTACGCATTGTGTTCGACCCGACGCAGCTTTCTTTCGACGCGCTGCTGGAGAAGTGGTTCTTCCGCATGCACGATCCGACGACCAAGAACCGCCAGGGCAACGACGTCGGCACCCAGTATCGTTCGGCGATTTTCTACTCCTCGCCTGAACAGAAACGGATCGCCGAGGAGGTCAAGCAGCGCATCGATCAAGCCGGCAAGTGGCGCGGCAAAGTGGTGACCGAGATCGTCGAAGCCGGCCCGTTTACGGCGGCCGAGGACTACCATCAGGATTATCTCGAGAAGAATCCGGGCGGGTATACCTGCCATTTCCTGCGGGATTGAGCCGATCCGACGCGCCCCGCACGCATCTACACGCGCCTCGGCCGCCGCTCGTGGTTGCCGACACATCCTGAGCGGCTCTGGGCGCGCTTCAGTCGGACCCGCGCTTCGGCTATAACCCGCTCTCAGTGACAGCCATCTTTTCTTCGCTACGAGGGCTGCTGCTTGCGTGTGGCGCGTCGGTCGTTGCGCTTTCGGCTTGCGGTGGGGGTGGCAGCGTTCACTCTGCTGGCAGCGGTGGTAGCGCGGGCGCCGCCGGCAGCGGGGGTGCACCGTCGGGTAAGGCGGTCGGCGACGCGTGCTCGACGCGCGTCGCGTGTCGCAATGGCTTGGTGTGCGCGAGCGGGATTTGCGCGCCGGGCGGCGGCACGCAGCTCGGTGGCGCGTGCGTGATTTCGGGCGAATGCCGGGAGGGACAGTGCGTGGCGAACAAGTGCGCCGCGGCTGGGCTCGGTGACGTGGGCGCTACGTGCCACACGGATATCGATTGCGGGTCGGGCCAACGCTGTCAGTTGGCGGGGCTATTTTCGGCTTGTGAGCCGCAGGGCTCCGGCGACCTGGCCGCTTTCTGCCGCTCGAACTTGGATTGTTTTGGCGGCCTGTACTGTGTGAGCGGCAGCTGCGCGCCTGCCTCGCAGTCGGCCCCGCTCGGCGGCACGCCGTTCTTGGGTGTCAGCTGTCCGGCAGAGGTGTCGGAGGCGCGCGCTTACTTCGAAGTACCTGGCGCCAGCGACTCCGCCGAGGGCGATTTCTTTCGGCTCCCGTTCCCGAACGATGTGCGTCTCGACGACGCGGGTCATCCGCAGCTCACCGGCTTTCCCACGCCGGGGGTCGGTGCGCTGGGTTTCGATCCGGTGACGCGTTACGTGGAAGCGCTGGGGGCTGAGGTTGGCTTTGGCAGCGATCCCGTGGTGATTTTCCGTTTCTCGGCGCCCGTCGGGGAGAGTTCGTTGAATGCATCGGGCGCGGTGCGGTTCGTCGATCTCACGGACGACGCCAGCGGTCAGCCAACTCCCGAGCTGTTCTATTCGAGTGAGCGCACTCCCTACGTGTGCAAGAGTTGGCTCGGTGTGTCGCGGCCGCTCGGTGCGCCGCTGGTGCCGGGTCACAGCTACGCGGCGTACTTGCCGACGGGGCTTCTGAGTGACGCAGGGAAGCCGTTCCTCGCCTCCAAGAATTTCTCGGCGTTGCTCGCAGACGCTCCGCCGAGCGATGCCGCACTCGCCGCCGCCTACACGAAGTTCGCCCCATTTCGTAGCTATCTAGCTGCGCACGCGCTCGACCCCGCGAGCATTCTGGTGGCGAGCGTGATCACGGTCGGCGCCGTGACGGATCCGATGGCGCGTTTGGCCGCAGCAGTGGACGCTGCCAAGGTTCCGAAGTCTCACGATTGGGTGAAATGCGGGGCAACCGTGGCGTCGCCGTGTCCGGATCAGTCGTCCAGTCCGGGTCGCAGCTGCGCGGTCGCGAGTGCCTACGACGAGTACCAAGCGCTCGTCGATTTGCCGGTCTTCCAGCAGGGGATTGCGCCCTATGTTGATCCGTCCGACGGTGGCGATGTCGTTCTAGATCGCCCTGTCCGCTATGAAGCGGTGTGCCTGTCGCTGACGGTGCCGAAGGGCAGCGCGCCCGCTCAGGGCTGGCCACTCGTGGTGTTTGCGCATGGAACAGGCGGCAATTTTAGGGATCACGTGCGTCCCGAAGTGGCAGGCGCGCTGGCGGATGCTGCGCTGCCGGGCGGTGGGAGCGTGGGCCTAGCCGTGCTCGGGATCGATCAGGTCGAGCACGGGCCGCGTCGCGGTGACTCCAATCAGGATCCGAACAACCTGTTCTTCAATATCGCCAACCCAGCGGCCGCGCGCGGCAATCCGCTGCAAGGCGCGGTCGATCAGTTGTCGCTCGCCAAGTTCGCGAGCAACTTCGACGTGACGGTCGGCACCGATCGCATCCTCGTCGACCCCACGCGCGTGTTCTTCTTTGGGCATTCTCAGGGCTCCACCGAGGGCAGTCTGATGTTGCCGTATGCGCCGACGTATCGCGCGGCCGTCCTGTCAGGCAATGGCGCGAGTCTGCGCGAGTCGCTGCTCACCAAGACGAGCCCGACAGATGTTCGCGCCGTCCTTCCCGAGGTGCTCTCGGACGCCACGCTGAGCAATGACGGTGTGGCGCATGCGCATCCGGTGCTGACGCTGCTCGAGCATTGGATCGGCCCTTCAGACCCTCTGAATTTTGCGCGTTTGCTCGCCATCGCGCCGGTCACGCCAGGCTCCCCACGCGCGGTCTTTCAGACCTACGGTCTCGGCGACAGTTACAGCCCGCCGAAGACGCTGCAGTCCTTCATTCTGGCGGGCGGCTTTGCATGGGTCGAAAACTCGGGCTTTACGCCTGACGCCATCGGCGATTTGACCGCTGAGGGTGCGCCGTTCACGTCCACCAGCGACGGAATCAGTTTGGGCTTTCGGCAGTATCGAGCCGCCGCCAACAGCGATGGGCATTTCGTGGCCTTCGACGTGAAGCAGGCGAACGACGACGTCGTGCGTTTCTTCGCGTTGGCCGCGCATGGTGACCTGCCGGCCATCGGCGAGTAGTCCCGAGCCGAGCAACGGCTTGCGCTTCCGCGCTCGCGATAGAGCAAGGCGCTGCTCAAGCGCGCCCGCGCGGCAGGCTGGCACGCGGGACAGTCGTGCGAGTCTCGCGAGAACTTAGGGGCTTCGAGCAGAGCTCGGACGCTCCGCGCGCTCGGCACACAATCTGCACTGGCGCGGGGGACGAAGCTTGCCTGGCGATCAGGCTAACTTCGATAGGAGAGTGCGATGATGCGGCTCAAGGGGACTTTTCGGACAAGGTGGGCGTTGATGAGAGTCGTGCCACTCGGGCTCGTTGCTGCGGCTTGCAGCATGGGCAACGACGCTGCAGAGGCGCAGCGTGGCATTGGCGGGACCGGCGCTTTTGGCGGAATGGCAGACAGCGCGGGTGGCGCTCTCGGCAGTGGAGGGGCCTCGATTCCGGGAGTCTGCAGCACCCAGGCGAGCGAGGACGCGCTCCGTCTCGAAGTAAAGCTTCCGGATCGAGTGCCCGTGCCCACGCTGGGCGTCGACGACATCGCCGACTTGCGACGTGGCATGAACCTCGGCAACGCGCTCGATGGGCCCACCGAGGGCGCCTGGGGCGTGACGCTCGAGGAGCGCCACTTCGAGCTCATCGCGGACGCAGGGTTCGACCACGTTCGCCTCCCTGTGCGTTTCAGCGCGCACGCCCTGAGCGCGCCGCCCTACACCATCGACAGCACCTTCTTCGAGCGCATCGACTGGGCGCTCGGCGAGGCCGAAAGCCATGGCCTCGCCGTGATCCTCGACATGCACCACGAAGAACCGTTGATGTCGGATCCGGCGTCCGAGGCGGAGCGCTTCGTGGCGCTGTGGAGCCAAATCGCAGAGCGCTATCACGAGCGAAAGAGCTCGCTCAAGTACGAGCTCGCCAATGAACCGTCGCTCGTGCTGAACGACTATTGGAACTACATCTACCCCAAGGCGCTCGCCGCGGTGCGTGCCATCGATCCGGAACGCGCCGTGCTCGTCGACGGCACCGATTGGGCTTCCGTGTACAGTCTCGATGACTTGCGGATCATCGACGATCCGCACTTGGTTGCCACCTTCCACGTCTACGACCCGAGCTTGTTCACGATGCAAGGCGCGTCCTGGATGGATCCTGAATTTCAAACGCAATGCGTCGTCTTCCCGGGCCCGCCTGCAGAGCCCGTGATTGCCGTGCCCGCCGCGCGCGACGTCGATTGGACCGCGCGCTGGTTCGCAGCCTACAATAACCAACCCGCGGCCACGAACCCCGGCTCCGCGGCGGCGATCGAGGACGTCTTCGCCTACGTCGACCGCTTCGTCGCCGACACGGGTCGCGCGGTCTATCTGGGTGAATTCGCGGTCATCGACAACGCTGACGCGGCCTCTCGCGAACGCTGGGTCCGGCTGGTGCGTGACCACGCGGAAGCGCGCAAAATCCCCTGGGCCTACTGGGACGACGGCGCCAGCATGGCCGCTTACAACGTCCACAGCGGAGAATGGGTGCCGTATTTGAAGCGCGCGCTGCTCGACCAGTAGCGCGCGCCGAACCCGAACGAGCCCGGCAACGCTACTGAATGTCGAGCGTCTTTTTCACGGTGACCGATTGCCCGAGGAACGGGCGCACGCGCACTTCCATCAAGATGTTCTTGATGCAAGCGCTCGAGAAGGTCCCCGAGAAATGGGCCGCGGCGATTGACGCGTTGCTCGGGCGTCCGCTCGGTTCGAAGGTCACGGTCGCGACCACCGAGCCGCCCGGTTCACCGGGTGGAATGCAGACGCCCGATCGGCTAGCGGCTTTGCCGAGCGCGACCATCGCGGACTTCACGTCGAACTCCATGTTGGGCAGCTTCGCCCCGCTTGCGGACGGCGGAGCGCCTTCGGGGTTGATAGCCGCGGCCAATTGCGCCGACGCGGCCGAGTCGTTCGCCTCGCCGTTGCCTTTGCCGGGGAGCGCGCCCTTGGCGCCTGCCTTCTGAGCCCCTTTCGCGGAGCTCTTGCTGCCTGCGGCCGCCTCCGCACTGGGTGCGGTTGTCGCGACGTCGCTGCTGCTGGCCTCCGCGGCGAGCGCGGTGACGCGGGAGGCTTGTTCGCTGTCAGTGCCGTTGTTGGCGCCGGGATTGTGACGCCCGGAGAGATATCCGATCCCCAGGGCCAGCAATACGGCGGCGCCGACTGCCAGCGCCAAGCCGCGCCGAGAGACGCCTCCGCTTGCTCCAGCCACAGCGGCTGCCGCTGCTGCCTTGGCTTTCCCAGGCTCCTCGTTCCAATCGACGTCGCGCTCGAGGTTGAAGCTGACTTGCGGCGGCCTCGGTCGCGGCAACTCCGCCAAGCGTTGCGCGGCTGCGGCCAGCGCGCTCTTGCGCGCATCGGCGTCGAGCGCGTGATGGCTCCCATTGAGCGCGCCGGCGCCGTTTGGCGCGGTCGAGGTTGGCGCGGCCTCCGCGGCCTTGCCCTCAGCGGAGGGCGCCAAAATCGTGGAATCGACGGCTGCCAGGAGCGCCGTGGTCGGATCGGCGGCGTTCTCGCTCGCCGCGAACAGCCGCTGAAAGCGCTCGAAGCCGCCTCCCTTGGGGCTCTCAGACGCTGGCGGGGCCGAAACTTCGGGCGCGGGAGCGCCCTCGTTGGCTAGCGCAGGCGGGTCCGGCATCCTAAGGACAGGAGCTTTTGGGGCTTCGAGAGCAGCCGGCTCTTCTGCCGCGAGTGGCTCTGTAGCTGGGTGTTCGTGGGACGACGGCTCTTCGATGGCTTGACGCGTCGCTGCCAGTGCTGCCGCGTGCTGCGCGGCGGCTTGGTGCGTCGCGATCTGGT
>JAEUAF010000553.1 GCA_019695485.1 Sorangium sp. | reverse complement strand
CGCGCACGGTCGCCATCCCGGTCAAGCGAAAACGTCGGCGGTCGGGTGGCAGCTCGTCGAGCCAGCGCTGACGCGGAGCGAGCAACAAGGGTTCGTCGCGCTCTTCCGCGACGGTGGCTGGCTCGAGTCCAGGCTCAGGACCCACGGGCGGCGCCGGGCTCACGCGCGTCGCGCGCTCTCGAGCCCGTGCCGCGCGCTCCGCAGAGGGAGGGGGGCCTTCAGGCTCGACGCGCAAGCGAGGGCGAATCGCGAGCTCAGCCCAGCTCGCCAGCACGAGCTCGGACGCAGCGATCGCCACCAAACGGCTCCTCGCTTGAGCAGGTGCTCGCCCCAGATCAAAGCTTCGGCGTAAGGTCTTGCGGCTGATTGTGTCCCCGACCTCGACCAACACGCGCGTGTTGTCACAGGTCGCGACGATCCAGGTCGGCTCTTGCGGCTCGTCCTCCGTTGCACTGCTCCCGAGTTCGGCGGAGATGATGCGCTCGACTTCCGACTCGCGGAGTTCGCCGCATTCCCGCAAGATTACCCGGATCGGGGGGCCGTCCGGCGCCGAGGCGAGCGCCGCGTGGGGTGCCCAGAGCGCCGCGCAAACGGTCACGCTAGCGAGTGCGGCGCGGACCCGCGACCCGCCCCATCGGTTGCGACGGCCCGCCGCGGCAGCTAACTTGGGACGGACGGTTCGCGGGCAAGGTTGCTCGCAGGGTCGAAGAAGGAGCTTCGAATGGGCATCATGGACTTCGTGAAGGGCGGCGTGGGACGGATGATGATCGCCCGCCCCGATGAACACAAAGACAAGATTGTCTATAAGCACCCCGATCAGACCTTTCCCTTCTGGAGTCAGCTCACCGTAGATTCGGACGAAGTCTGCCTATTCTTCAAGGACGGAACGTACGTGGGCGCCCTGCCTCCTGGTCGCCACACGCTGCAGACGCAGAACATCCCGTTCTTGAATGCGCTGGTCGATAAATTCACGGGCGGCAACGTCTTCATCAGCGAGCTGTTCTTCGTCACCACGCGCCCACTCTACAATCAGGGGTTCGGAGACACCATCGGCTCCATGCGAGATCCGGAGCTCGACATCCGGGTAACGCCGCGCGCCTTCGGAACTTACTCGTTTCGCGTCGTGGATCCGATTCGCTTCGTGGTCGGCTTTCAGGGCCAAGCCAGCTCGGATCCGGAGCAATCGCTGCGCTGGGTGCGCGATCAGCTGTTCATGGGGCTCAAAGCGACGCTCGCCCGCCTCATCAAGTCGGGTGAGCTGACGCTGCTCGACCTCGGAACCTGTGGGCCTGACGTGGCGCGAGCCATCGTCCAAAATTGCCCTGATTTAGCCAATATTGGCGTGCAAGTACTCGAGATCGCCAAGCTCAACATCAACCTGAGCGACGAGGATCAACAGCGCATCGACGAAGCGCAGGATCAGATCGTCCAAGCCAAGCTCCAGGCGCGCAAAGCTCGGATCGCGGTGTCCCAGGCGGAGGCGGAGGCGCAGGCTCGCCAATTCCAATTGGACCAGGAGTTCATGAATCGCGCCCGCTACGTGAATCAGCTCGATATGGGCCGCTATCAACAATATGCGGGCGCCGAGGCGCAGCTCGGCCTCGGCCAGGGTCTGGCGCAGGGCGGAGGCGACTCTGCGGGAGGGGCCGTTGCGGCCGCGGGGCTCGCTCAAGGGCTCGCGCTTGGTGCTGGTCTTGGTATGGCGCGACCGCCCGGCTACGGCCCTCCGCCCGGTTACCCCCCCGGCTATTTTCCGCAAGGGGCTCCAGCATATCCCGCGCAGCCAGGCGCCTACCCGCCAGCCGCCTATCCGGGCTACCCCGCGCCTGGCTACCCTCCACCCGGTTACCCGCAGGCGGCGTACCCGAGTGCACCTGGCGCAGCGCCGCCTCCACCTGCCATGGCTGCGGCGGCGATTCCCGCTTCGGCTCCGAATGCGCCAGCAGCGCGCGCCCGCTGCGCTGGTTGCGGCGCTGAGAATCCAGTCTCCGCGCGCTTTTGCGCCGAATGTGGGCAGCGCCTGACGCCCTGAGTTCTGGCCTGCGCGGCGTTTTTCTCGACGGCGTCAGGCCGAGAGCCCTGGTACGCTGTGAGCTTCAGGCGAAGTGAGCGAAACCCAGCTTCAGTTTGGGCAGCGCCTCGGAACTGTTGACGGAAGCGAGCCCTGTTCAGCAACGCGGTGTCCGCGCTGTGGGCAACACTTTTCCAAAGACGGCCGGTTCTGCCCGTTCGACGGGGAGCCGTTGGTGCGCGCGGTCGATTGGGATCCGACTGGCGATCCGCTGCTCGATAAGACCATCGACGGCCGCTATCTCGTCGAAGCGGTGATCGGCGAGGGCGGTATGGGCACGGTTTATCGCGTGCGCCACGTGCTGCTCGGCAAAGGCTTGGCCCTGAAGGCGCTGCGCGCCGATCTCACGAATGACGGCGAGATCGCCGCGCGCTTCCTGCACGAGGCCCGCGTTGCCGCAAGCGTTTCCCATCCCGGCTTGGTGGAGATCGTCGACTTCGGAACGCTACGCAGCGGTCAACCCTACCTGGTCATGGAGCTGCTCGCTGGCATGCCGCTCAGTGCGCTGCTGCGGCGTTTTGGAGCCTTGTCGTCGGCCCGCGCCGTGCGCATCACGCGCCTCATCGCGGAGGCGCTGGCGGCCCTGCACGCGGCCGGCATCGTGCACCGCGATCTGAAGCCCGACAACGTCCAGGTGGAGAGTGTCGACGGCGTCGACGCGATCAAGGTCGTCGACTTCGGACTCGCCAAGGTCATGGGCCAAAATCGGCTGACGCGCGCCGGCGTGGTGTTCGGCACGCCGCACTATATGAGTCCGGAGCAGGCATCTGGGCAGAGCATCGACGGTCGTGCCGACCTCTATTCGCTCGGCGTCGTGCTCTATGAAATGCTGGTCGGGCGTGTGCCCTTCGAAGCCGACACGTACATGGGCGTTTTGACTCAACACATCTACATGAAGCCAGTGCCCCCGAGCGCGCGACTGGGAAACGCCGCGGCATTCGGCGCCGTCGAAGCCGTGGTGCTTCGCTGTCTGCAAAAGCAGCCCGAGAAGCGCTTTCAGTCGAGCGCCGAGTTGATGGCCGCCCTCGAGGAGCTCGAGGCTGGGCAGCTTTCAGAGGAGCCGCCCGCGGCAACGGCAGCGCCGCTCGTCGCGTCTGACCTCGCGCTGTTCGAGGACACCGAAGTCGATCACTTCGAGCCGCGCGTCCCCTTGCGCTGGGTTGCCACGCTGCTCGCCGCCTGCGCGGCACTGGGGGCGGCAGCGGCGCTCTTCTTCGCTTCGTCTGGAAGACCTGCTGCCGTCGCGCCACGCGCGGAGCTCGCCCGGGTCGCGGGCCCGCCTGCGATGCACGCGCTGCGCGGCGCGGTTGACACGCTCCCTGCTGAAGCTTCCCCCGTTGCGCCAGTTTTGCCTGCACCGCCCGCGCCGCTGCCGTCCGCTGCGCTCTCGTCCGCGACGCCCGATGCGGGCAGGACGCTGACGCCCACGCGGGCCAAGCACGTGGGCAGCACTGCGAAAGCTGTGACACCCGTGACGCGCTCGCGCGCGCTCGCTGGCTCGGACATCATCGATCCCTGGGCGAAGTCTGCTCCGCGCTAGGCGCCCCGCGGGCCCGAGCGACGCGACGGCGGCGCTGATGGCCGATGCCAGGGGAGGGCACCCCGGGAACCCTCAGAAGCGGGTCACGGCCTTGACAGGTGACCAAAACACCGAAACGCTTCAGCCTGTTCAGGGCCAGTACCATGGCAAATCGGTCGTCTAACAGTTGGATACCATGCGGGTCTGGCCTCAATTTCTTGGGGTCTTGTCGGGTGCGGCCGTCGGGGACAGGGTTGGCCGAGCTCGTTCAGATAGTGGTGTGACGTGGCGAAGAAACAGCTCTTGCTCGTGGATGCGGACCCGCGCAGCGTTCGGGTCTTGGAGGTTAGCCTCCGAAAGGCAGGATACAGCGTTACGACCGCCACGGACGGTCAGGACGCCCTGGCCAAGGTCGAGTTTTCGGCGCCGGACCTGGTGCTCACCGATACGCGGTTGCCGCGGCTCGATGGCTACGAGCTGGTCCGTCAGATCAAAGAGCGACCCGACTACGCCAATATCCCCGTCGTATTTCTGACCAGTCAGCGCTCGATCGAAGACAAGATCCGCGGGCTCGAGCTGGGCGTCGAAGACTACCTGACCAAGCCGATTTTCGTGCGCGAGCTGATCGCGCGCGTGAACCTGCTGCTCGCTCGGCGTACGCACGACCGCATCGCGGCGGCCTCGTTGCCGGTCAGTCGACGGACGCGTCTCAGCGGTTCGCTCGAGGACATGGGCGTGGTCGACTTGCTGCAAACTTTCGAAGTGAGTCGGAAGAGCGGCATCGCCCGCATCAGCGACGGTCGGCGCGAAGCGCGCGTTTACTTCCGCGATGGCAAGGTGGTGGACGCCGAACTTGGTCGCCTGCGCGGCGAAGAGGCGGTCTATCGCTCGCTGATCTGGAACAACGGCACTTTCGCCGTCGAATTTTGCCCCGTCAGCAATGAGGACGTGATTCCGACGACGACGCAGGGGCTCCTCATGGAGGGGATGCGCCGCGTGGACGAGTGGGGCCGTCTGCTCGAGCAGCTGCCGCCGCTCGCCACTATTTTCGAAATCGATCACGACGCGCTCGTCGAGCGCCTCAATGAAATACCTGACGAGCTGAACGGGATCTTGCGGCTCTTCGACGGCCGCCGCACCTTGCTCGACGTCGTGGACGAGTCTCCGTTCGAGGATTTGTCCACCCTGTCCACGATCACCAAGCTCTACTTCGAGGGGTTGTTGGTGATCGCTCCCGGCGCTGCCGAAGAAGACGTGGTTCCCAGCGTCGAGATGGCCGAGCCGGGTCGGGACGCGCGTGCCTCGGCTGACGAGGAAATGGTGGTTGGCGGTAGTGAGCCGCAGCTTCCCATCGCCGACTCGGTGCCGCCGCAGTCGATGCGGCCGTCGTGGCGTCCATCGGCGCCAGTCATCGAGCCATTGGCGTTGCCGGGGGAAGTCGTGCCGCGCACCTTGCCGGGCGTGCAGGTGGCGATCCCTGCGGCCGCGCGGGCGGAGGTGCAGAGCGCCCTCGGCTCGTCGCGACAGCGGGTCGTGATGCCGAGCGTCGAGGCCACGCTGCCGCCGCGACCCGTCGCGCCCGTCGCGGAGGGCCGCAGCCGCGCCACGACCAACTCCGGGCTTGGCCCGAGCGCTGCCGAGCCGGACGTCGCGAAGCCTGCTGCGTCCTCGAGTGAGCCCGTGCTGCGAGACGAAGCGAGCGCCGCGGTCGTGAGCCCCACGTCGGGCGGAAACGGGCTTTCGGCCCGCGAGACGAGTGCGAACCGCGTGGCGGAGGCGAAGGTGATTCGCTTTCCCGCCACGCCGCCCCGACGCGAGGACGATCCTTCCGCGGATCTGGCGGAGGCGAGCGACGCTTCCGAAGAACTCACCGTCCGTGAGGGGCGGAAAGTGGAGGCGGAGCCGCTAGTGCCCGCCGAAGTCCCCGCGCGCGACAGCGAGACGAAGCTTGGCTCGCAGACCTTGATCGGCGGCAGCTTCGCGTCCGCGCTGGCAGACGAGCCAGAGCCGAGTCCGCCCGCCGCGCCCAGCGTCCCCAGGCCTGTGCAATGGCCCGATCTCGATTCGGCCAGCAGCGCTGCACCCAGCCATTTGGGCGACGCTGAGGACTTGCACGAGAACTTCTTCTCGGCCGGCGAGGAAGGCCTCTACGAAGGCCAAGCGCACCTCGCCGAGGAGCAGGAGCTTCCGTCCGAACGCGGCATGGACACCATTCCGTCGCTGCGCCGGCGTACCCCGGAGCAAGAGCAACGGCGTAAGCGCTTCGTGGAGTTCGTCGCGCTTCTAGTTGGCGTCGGCATTGCCGTCTCTGGCTTTGCCATTTGGAATGCGCGCCGCGAAAAGAACATCGAGGCGATGCCTGTCGTTGCCGAGCCGGCGACGCCCAAAGCAGCGGCTGAGCCGCCCGCCCAGCCAGAGCCTCTCGTGCAGGCTGCGCCTTCGGCGTCGCCGCTCGGTGCGCCGTCGGCCGCGAGCGAACCCCAGTTACCTGAAATGGCCGTCCCAGAAGCCGCTCCGGCGCCGTCTCCGGAGCCCTCTGCTGCGCCGAGCGCGCCACCAGTGGCTGCGCCGCCAGCGCATTCGCCGCAGTCGGTCCCCGCATCGCTGGGCGAGACTGGCGCTGCGCCCCGAGCCGGCTCCGGCGCTCCTCCGAGCGCTGCCGCCAAGCCGCCACGCCCGAGTGCTGCCGTTC
>JAEUAF010000214.1 GCA_019695485.1 Sorangium sp. | reverse complement strand
CAACACATGCTCGTCGCCGAAGCGTAGCGCGGCTGCGTCGTCGCCGTTCAAGATCGGTCCTGACTCGGGGAACCAGGCGCTGTGCATGCTGCGCGCGAGTCGCTTCGAGACGAGTTGAATGTCCGCCTTGCGCTCGAGCTCCGCGCGCGAGCGAAGTGCGGTGTTCAAGGCCGAAAGCGGCGTGTTGAGTTTCACGCGGCCCTCGCGGCGGCGGACAGCCCTCGGGCGGGCGGAAAGTGCGCGAGGTCCGCCTCCATCAGCTGGTGAGGGTGACCGAGAATTTCCAGGGCGCGGAGCGCGTGGAAGTGGCGCCTCTCGAAGTAGCGCACGTTGCGGTCTTGCACGGTGGCGAAGAAGCGGCGCGCTCCGAGCGCGTGCGCCGAGCTCACGGCGCACTCGATCAGCGCCGTGCCCACGCTGCCTTGCGTCCGATACGCTGCGGCCACGCCGAGTCGACCGCCGTACCAGATCTGAGGCTCCTCGCTATAGATACGGACGACGCCGACCACTTCGTCGTCCATGCCGAAGGCCGAGCTCAGCGCGACGATGGGCAAGGAGTACGCATCGTGCGCGTCGACGTCCGAGCCGTAGAAAAGTCCCTGCTCTTCGGCGAAGATCAACGCGCGGAGCCGAAAATAGGCCTGCCGCTGCCAATCCTCCCGCGCGAGCTCGGCGCGCACGTGGCGGCAGATGTAGGGACGCACGCGTCGCCCCCAAGGGTTCGCAGCGTCAAGCATGCAACGCCTCTCTCACCTTCAACGTCGAGCACGCGCCGCAGCGACCGCAGCCAGCCTTGATGTCCGCACTGAAAATCCCTGCCGCCGCGATCGCGCGCGTGACTTGAGACAACACGACCTCCATGAATTCCGGCGCGGGAGCGGCGTGATGTTCGAGCGGCGTCCCGCTGATCGGTACGAAGGGCACCACGAATGGGTAGACGCCCATCGCCAGCAGTCGCTCGCAAGTCTCGAGAATCGCGCTGACGCTGTCGCCGAGGCCTGCGAGGATATAGGTCGAGACTTGGCCGCGCCCGAAGACCGCGACGGCGCGCTCGAACGCCGAGAAGTAGGTGACGAGCGGCACCTCGGCTTTGCCCGGCATGATGCGTTGGCGCACACTCTCGGTGACGGCTTCGAGGTGCATGCCGAGGCTGTCGACGCCGGCCGCCCGCAGGCGCTCGAACCAGTCGAAATCGTCCGGTGGTTCGCACTGCGCTTGGAGTGGCAAATCCACACGCCCGCGAATTGCGCTCGCTGCGTCGCTGAGCACGCGCGCGCCTCGGTCGGGGGTGCGCGGCGTACCCGTGGTCATCACCATGTGGCGCACGCCGTCGAGCTCGACGGCCGCGGCAGCCACCTCCGCCAGCTGCGCCGGCGTCTTTTCCGCGATCGTCGCGCCCGCAGCCAATGACTGCCCGATGGCGCAAAACTGACAGGAAGTGTCGCGATTCCCGTAGCGCGTGCAGGTCTGCAGGACCGTCGTTGCGAGCACGTCCGAGCCGTGGAGCGTGGCGATCTTCCAGTAGGGAACGCCGTCCGCGGTGGATTTCGAATAGAAGCGCGGCTGGCGCGGGAAGCCGAGCGCGCCGACGGGGACGCCATGTCGCAAGAGCAGCGCGGTCTCTCCGGAAGCCTCGACCTCGGCCACGAAAGGAGAGCTCGCCGACGCGTGCGTGTGAATCGGCACCATCAGCGTGTGGCCCCCGACACGAATCGCCTTGTGGTCGGAAGGGCCGGCGCCACCGTGACGGCTGAGGCCAGCGCCACGCGCGTCACGCCAACGCACCCCGCGGGCCTGCAGCTCCGAGAGCAGCGCCGCGGATGGCTCAGGAAATGCCGACAGCGACGGGAGTTTGGGGTTCCAGAGTGGAAGCGGTCGAGACATCCTGAGCTCCAACGGCATACGAGGCACTCGGAAGCGCCTGTGAGCGATCGCGCAGCTGCGGCTGCGGCGAACGATCGACGAGCAGTGACAGAAGCTCCGGGCGGCTATAGTGCCCGACGCTGTCCATCATGCGTTTTCGCTTGGCGATCAGCGAGAAGTCCAAGTCGGCGAGGACCAGTCCTTCACCCTCGGTGAGCGGAGGCGAAAGCAAGACCCCCTCCGGCGAGACGATGGCGCTGAAGCAGCCCCCACGCAGCGCTTTGGCGAGGCCGCTGTCGCCCGCCACTTGCGCCACTTGCGCCTCCGTCAGATAGCCCGTGGCGTTCACCACGAAGCAGCCGGACTCGAGCGCGTGGTGGCGGATCGTCACCGCGATCTGCTCTCGAAAAATCTCCCCTACCAGCGAACCCGGGAACATCGCGGCGTGGATTTCCTCGTGGTCCGCCATCAGCGCGTAGCGGGCGAGCGGATTATAGTGCTCCCAGCACGCGAGCGAACCCACGCGGCCCACGGCTGTTTGCACGGCGACGAGCCCCGAGCCATCGCCCTGACCCCAGATCATGCGTTCGTGAAAGGTGGGCGTGATCTTTCTGCGAGCTTGCAAGAGCCGCCCGTCGGAGTCGAACAAGAGCTGCGTGTTGTAGAGGGTCCCGTGATCGCGCTCGTTCACGCCGATGGACACCACGACGCCCACGGCCCGCGCTGTGCGTCCGATCTCTTCGGTGACAGGGCCGGGCACGAGCACGGACTGTTCGATGAGTTGCAGATGCTCGGCGCCCATCGCCGCTGCTGCCTTGATGAACGAGAAGTAGGGGTAGTAGGGGATGACCGTCTCGGGGAAGACGACGAATTCAGCGCCTTCGCGCGCGGCGGCCTCGATCTGTCGACACACCTTCTCGGTCGTGCCGTCGCGGCTAAACAGCACCGGGCTCAATTGGACGGCGGCGACCCGCACTTGACGCGCTCGGCTCACGGAACCCTCCTCGCGCTCACAATGTCCAGGTGTTGAGGATGAAGGCACCATCGCGCCGGTGCAGCAAGATCAAGTCGAGGACGTCGAGCGGACTTATCGGGCGCACGCCCTCGATGAGCGACGGCTCGCCGTGACCGTAGAGCGCCTGCAACGCAAAACGACAGGCGTAGACCTTTCCGCCTTCGGACAAGAACTTCATGACCTGCCCATTCATCGCCAGATGCCCGGGAAATGCCTCGTCCCCGAGTTTCGGAAAGCCGCGTTGCAGGCCGAGCGTGACGCCGGGCCCGTAGAGCAACACCGAGGTCTCGAAGCCCTTGCGCAAGAGGCGCGTCGCCTGCAAGAGATTCACGAGACCGATCGAGCCTTCGAACGCGACCGTATGAAACGTCACCAGCGCCTTTTCGCCAGGCTTTGCTTTGACGTCCTCGAATACCTTTTCTTCGTAGTCGACCAGAATGTCGCCGGCCTTGTGCGCGGGGGCTTGAACTTTGGGCATCGGTTCCTCCAAGAGTGCGGCGCTTCGAAGAATCGAGGCGCCGCGATGAGTGTCGTTGCTGCGCTCTGCGAGCGGCGTGCCAGCGCGCGCTCAGCGCCTTTCCGCGACAATCTGCGGAGCTTTGGTTTCATGCCATCTCGCGGAAACTCACCAATCCTCGCGAGTCTCAAGTTCCCGCGAATTGCTCTGCGAATTTGGTGAGCTCTACGCTTCCAGATCGTTTCGCGGCCCGAAGCTCGTGCCTCGACGCTTGCCGCCTCCCGCGGTGGACTGCGAATCAACGAGGGCGCTGAATGCCGAGCTGTCGCATTTTGTAGCTGAGCGTGCTCGGGGGCAGGCCGAGCAGCTTGGCGGCGCCGTGAGGCCCGGCGACGCGGAAGTCACACGCGACGAGCGCGTTCAAGAGGTTCGCGCGCTCGAGTTCTCGAATGCGCGTTGCTGTCACGACTGAGGCCTCGCTCGGGGGCGCCGATTCCGCCGAGGCGGCCGGCGCTTCGCTCGGCGTCGGAGCCGCGCGCCCGAGGCTTGCGCGTAGACCGAGCGAGCCCGGAGCGTCGAGCACCGCAGCACGCTCGATGATGTTTTGCAGCTCGCGCACATTGCCCGGAAAGCCGTACGAAAGCAGCGCGGCTTCGTCGTCCGCGCTGAGCGGGCGCTCGGGGGCGTGCAGGCGCAGCGCGGCGGCCTTCAAGAAGTGGCGCGCCATCGGCAAAATGTCCTCGCGTCGCTCGCGCAGGGGCGGCACGAAAATCGGAAGCACGCTCAAGCGATAGAACAAATCGAGCCGAAAGCGGCCGCGTGCCACCTCGTCCTCCAGGCCGCGATTCGTGGCGGCGACCACGCGGACGTCGACCTTGCGCGTGCGGTCGTCCCCCACCGGTTCGAATGTCTGCTCTTGCAGCACGCGCAGGAGCTTGCCTTGGAGCTCGAGCGGGATCTCGCCGACTTCGTCCAAAAACAGCGTGCCGCCGTCCGCGAGCAAGAACCGACCCTGGCGGTCGCGCGCCGCCCCGCTGAACGCCCCGCGCACGTGCCCGAAGAACTCACTCTCGAACAGCTCGCGCGGGACGCTGGCGCAGTTCACCTTCACGAGCGGGGCATCGCGGCGCCGGCTCAGGTCGTGAATGGCAGAGGCGAAGAGCTCCTTGCCGACGCCGCTCTCGCCGAGAATCAGCACTGCGGCGTCAGTCTTGGCGACGGCGTGGACTTGCTCCATCACCTGGCGCATGACCGCGCTCTGGGCCACGATTTCCCCCTGCTGGAGCGCGCTGCGCACGGCTTCTCGCAGGTAGTCCCGCTCGCGCTCGGCGCTCTCTTTGAGCCGCGCGATTTCTTCGAAGGCGCGCGCATTGGCGATGGCGACGGCCGCATGGTCCGCAAACACGCGTAGCCAGCTCAAATCGCGTCGCTCGAGGCGCTTGCGGCTGAAGAACGCGACGACGCCCAGCACTTGGCCGCGAAAGGTCAGCGGTTGCCCGGCGAAGCTCTGAATCCCTTCGGCTTCTGCCCAAGCCACGTCGACAATCCAGTCGCGCGGGCCGCGTTGCAGGAGCAACGGTTGATTGGTGGCAGCGATCTGCCCGACTTTGCCGTACGTGAGTGGGATGCGGTGATGATTGCCGTCGGTGCGGTTCCAGCGCAGCGACGGATCGACGACTGACGCGCCGACGCTGGCTTTGAGTTCGAGATACGCAGGCCTTTCGGGCTCTTCGCGCAGCAGCCAAACTCGCGCGAGCGCCACGCCCTCCGTCATGCCAAGTCCACGCACCATCTCTGCCAAGACGGAGTCGGGCGAACGCGCGGCGGCCACGGACAGCGCGAGCGATTGGAGCGCCTCGAGCTGCATTGGTAGCTACCTTGAGCGCGCGTGCATGTCGAAAAGGTTTCGCGCGCGTCTACCGGCGTGGGCTCGGCCGGGACCCATTCCGTCACCGCGTTGCACAGCCCGCATGAGACCTGCTCGTCAGCTCGCTCGCGAAAAACTTGGGCAAAGACGCGGGCTTCGCCCTGAGTCGACTTCGGCCTGGGGGCAGGCGTAGACTAGGTCGCTTGGGTGATTTGGTGCTTGGCTTGGCGAGGGTTCAAATGGCGGGTTTCAGTCGTTGGTGTTCGGGTCTCGGGTTGGCTTCGGTGCTGCTTTTCGTGGCGTGCGGGAACACGGACGGGGCTCAGGGCAACGCCTCGCAAGGCGGTAGCGCGGCAGGTGCTGATGCG
>JAEUAF010000845.1 GCA_019695485.1 Sorangium sp. | reverse complement strand
GGAGGTAGGCGAGGGCGAGGGAACGCTGGAGAGTTTTGTCGAGTCTTGGGGGCTCGGAACGGGAGAGATCGGATCCGAGGCTCGCGCCGGATGGTCTTCGCGGCGGCGGCGCAGCAGGACGACGATGGCGATCAGCGCGATGGCGGCGATGCTGCCGGCCGCGATTTTGCGGGCGCCCTCGTTGCGGGTGGGCGCTTTGCCGTGGCGAAGCTCGGAGAGCAGCGTCGAGGCGCGTTCGTTCGTGTGGTCGAGTTCCAGCGCGTGTTCGAGCAGGGGCACGTCGGCGACGTCGTTGCGGACGCTGTCGATCGCTCGCAGGGTGAGGAGCTGGCTCTCGATCTTGGCTTTGTCCTCGGCGTCGTCGCTCAGACGCTCGGCACGAAGGAAAGCCACCTCGGCGTCTTTAGGGTGGTCGTCGAAGGCGTGCTTCGCGTATTCGAGGTAGCCCGCATAGAGTTCGGCCTTGGGCTCGAAGCGCGGGTCGCGCGCCATCACTTCGTCGAACGCGCGGCGCATCGCCTCCAAATCGCCTTTGGCTCGCGCCGCGCGCCCGCTCGCGAAGGCCTCGGCCACCACCGCCGAGCGCGATTTGTCGAATTCGGCGAAGAGCTCGCGCGCCGTGCGTTCCCAGGACCAATCGCGGGGCGGCTTCTTGCCGACCACGTCCTCGTACGTGTCGCGGAGCTGCCACATCGCGACTTCACCGAGCAGCGCGATTGCCTGACGCGCCGCCTCGCGCACCACGCCGCGCTCACTGTTGGCGAACGAAACGATGATGCGGGTTGCGTCCGGGTCGCGCGTGCGCCCATACGCGCGCAGCACGTCTGCCAACACTTGCGGATCGCTGACGCGCACGGCTTCACCGGGCACCGCGCGGCCCAAGGAGTCGAGCTCGCGCAGCGCCCAGTGGGCGATCTTCTCCGCCGGGTGCCGTCGCGCTTCGAGCAGCGCGGGTACCGCTCTGTCGCCGAGCCGCGTGATTTCACGCTGGGTCGAGATGCGCACGAACTCGCCGAAGCGAACGTACACGTTGACAAGCGCGCGCACCGCTTCGACGCTGCCGATCGCCGACAGCATGCGCCCGATGGCGACCACGGCGACTAGATCCTGAAACGCCTTCTTTTCCGGCCTGGCGTGGCCGACGAGCATCGTGAGATAGTCCGGGCTCGGTCCAGAGCCGGCGCGCTGCCCTTCCTCGGACTCGGAGCGTTCGAGTTCGCGTGACTCCTTGCGAAGCTCCTGGAACAGGCGCTTCATGCCCTCCTTGTCGGCTCGCTCTGCGATCGCATCGAGTCGAAACGCGAGCGCGGGTACCAAGCGCGCGTCGACCTCCAAGAGCTCGCGGGCGGCGTTGTCACGCGCGCTGGCGTCGGACGCCCACAGCGGTGCCAGTCGCGCGTCGACCTGCTCGAGGTCTTTGGCGCTTGGCTTCTCGAGTTCGATGCGCGGCGGAGCGGGTAAGGCCGGAAGCTCGGTGCGC
Organism: Sorangium sp.; assembly: GCA_019695485.1. Taxonomy (GTDB): domain Bacteria; phylum Myxococcota_A; class Polyangia; order Polyangiales; family Polyangiaceae; genus PMG-095. The sequence goes on along the minus strand of JAEUAF010000845.1, from coordinate 11,873 downwards.
GCTGGCAGCGCGGAGCTCGGACTCGCGCTGGGTGCTGCGTACGCGGGAGCAGCTAGCGAAAGCGCGCAGAGCAGCGGCAGCCGCCAACCTGCGCTCTTAATCCAGCACTGAACAGGCGCATCCCCACTCAACGCTCAGTCCAGAATGCGAAAGTCTGGAAAATCACCGGTGTAGCTGCGCCAGCGCGTCTCGACGCGATCGACGCGGGCCGCCGTCGGCCCCTTCTGCGCCCAGCCATAGAGTTCTCGAATCGAGACTTCTTCGCCCTCGGCCACGATCTCGATGGAGCCGTCGGGGCGATTGCGAACCCAACCGGTGAGCCCGAGCCGGCGCGCTTCACGCTGCGTGGAGGCGCGGAAGTAGACGCCCTGCACGCGCCCACGCACGAAGAGCTGGACTTGCTTCAGGGCCATACGATTGGGCGTATTTAGCGGGGGCACGCGGGGGAGGCAACTGTGCGTCGTGCCTTCCCGCATCTCCGGCCGAGTGGCCTTGGCGTGAAGATTCGTGGTGTGGGTTCCAGTCTCGGGCGAAGACCGTCGCGTGGGGCGCGGCCGCGCGGCGCGCCTCGCAGGCGATTCCGCGGCAAAAGCGGGTGCGCCGAGCGCGTAGAACCTGCGAGCGGCGCCGCGCATTCCCGAACTCTGTCGCTCCGCGCCGGCGCCCTTTAACCGTCTGGAGCGTGGATCGACGCAGGCGTTTCATGCTGGGATATCCCCGTGAGCAGCGAGCCTGGACCTCTGCGGGTGGGTGAGCCGCATGATGGCGGCCTCGCCGAGGCGTTGCGCCGCGAACAGCGCGTGTCCTCTGCGCTGCGTGAAGTCGGCATCGCGCTCGGCAGCACGCTTGATCTGGACGACTTGCTCGAGCTCATTCTGGAAAAGCTCACGCTGCTGGTCGACGCCGATCGCGCCACGCTTTACCTGCTCGACGAGGAACGGCGCGAACTCGTTAGTCGTCTGGTGGTGGGTGGCGAAGTGCGTTCGATGCGTATGAAGGTCGGCCACGGCCTGGCGGGCGCCGTCGCCCTCAGCGGCAAGCCGATTCGCGTGCGGGACGCCTCGAAAGACCCGCGCTTCGAACGCGATTGGGACCTCCTGATCGGCTACCGCACGACCAGCATGCTGGCGGCGCCACTCAAGAACCACTTGGGTCGCACCATCGGCGTCATCCAGGTTTTAAACAAGACCACGGCCGACGAGTTCACGGACGCCGACGAGGCTATCCTCACCGCGCTCAGCACGCAGGCCGCGGTGGCCATCGACAACTCGCGCTTGTTCTTGTCGCTGATTCAAAAGAACAAGCAGCTCTCGGACACCACTGACCAACTCGAGCGGCGAGTGCGCGACTTGTCGCTCTTGTTCGAGCTCGAGCGGGCGACGGCGCGAGCCACCTCGCTCGACGGCTTGGTGCGCGCCGCGCTCGAGCGCATCACCCCCGCGTGCGACGCGCGCGCTGCGGCTCTGGCGCTCGCCACCGAAGAGACCGGCGACTTGCTGGCGTTCTTTTTCGATCGCGATAAGCCGGAAGAGTTACTGCGCGTGAGCTTGAAAGCCGGCGAAGGCTTCCTCGGTCAGACCATCCAAAGCGGTTTGGAGCTGGTTCTGACGCACGCCGTCGCCGATCCGCGTTTCAGCGCGCGCGTCGAGGGCAGCTTGCCGTTCGTCGTGGAATCGCTGCTGGCGGCGCCGCTCGATGGTGAGCCGCAACCGGTGGGCGCGCTCGCGCTCTTCAACCCGCAGGGCACGCGCCCGTTCGACGACGAAGATCTCGCCATCCTGCGCTTGGTCGCCGCCAACGTGTCGACGGCGGTGCGCCTGTTCAACGCCAACTCCGCGCGTGAGCGCGAAGAGCGCTTGGGATCGATCGGGCGGCTCTTGTCGCAGGTCATTCACGACTTCAAATCGCCGATGACCGTGATCAGCGGTTGCGTGCAGTTGATGGCCGAGACCGACAGCAAGGCTCAGCGCCACGCCTACTCCGAAGAGATCCTGAAGCAGTTCGACGTGCTGACCGGCATGCAGCGTGAAGTGCTGGAGTTTGCGCGCGGTCAGCGCAGCACGTTCGTGCGCCGCGTCTACATGCGCAAGTTCTTCCAGGACCTCGAGAAGCAAGTGCAGCTCGAGATCGAGGGCAAGCCGATCGAGCTCGAGGTCGAGGTCGATTCCAAGCTCGTGGCGCGCTTCGATGAAGGGCGGGTGGCGCGAGCCATCCACAACCTGGCGCGCAACGCGATCGAGGCCATGGGTGAGGCCGGCGGCCGCCTAACCATCAAGGCCAGCCTCGAACACGCGGACCTCGTGATCCGCGTCTCGGATACGGGGCCTGGTGTTCCGAAAGAGATCGAGGGTCGACTCTTTCAGTCGTTCGTCACGGCCGGCAAGAAGCACGGGACGGGCCTCGGCCTTGCGATTGTGAAGAAGATCGCCGAGGAACACGCGGGTAGCGTGAGCGTGCGTTCTTCGTCGCGCGGCGCGACGTTCGTGATGACGTTGCCGCAGGCGCCGCCGGAGCAGCCGCAGCCGCCTCGCGAGCAGCCCTCGACGCGGCCCGCGCGTAAATCGAATCGCCCCCCGGGGCGCAGTCAGCCGCCGAAGGCCGAATGAGCGAACCTCGGCGCCTGGGCTTGCTCGAGGAGCGGCGCGCGGAACTCGAGACGTGCGCGTACTGTCCGAAGCTTTGCCGCGCCGCTTGTCCGGTGTCGGATGCCGAGGCCAACGAGAGCGTCACTCCGTGGGGTAAGATGAGCGCGGTCTACGCGCTGTCGCGAGGCCTCGCCGAACCGAGCCCGGAATATGCTGCCTTGTCCTGGGCATGCAGCGGCTGTTTCGGCTGCCGCGAGCGCTGCGACCATCGAAACCCCGTCCGTGACACGCTCTACGACGCGCGGCGCAGCGAGCTCGAGCGTGGCCTTGCGCCGCCCCGCGTGGCTGCCTTCGCGCGCGGGTTTTCGGCGCGCCTTTCGCGCATCGAGGCGCGCGTCGACCAATTGCGCACTCGCCACGCGCATAGCGCCGAGGCCCAAACCGCGCTGCTCGTCGGCTGCGACTACACCCTGCACTTGGAGGCGGAAGCGGACGCCGGCATTGCGGCGGCGCGCGCCTTGTTTGGTCCCTTGCGCCTACTTGCGGGTTGTTGTGGTGAGCCGTTGCGCGCGGCGGGAGCCCAAGAGCAAGCGCTCAAGCTGAAGCAAGAGCTGCTCGCTCAGGCGCGTGGCGCGAAGCGTGTGATCGCGCTCGACGCAGGCTGCGCCTACGCCCTGCGCGGGGAAGCGCTGCCCTTTGCGCGCGCGGCGGCCGACGCCCTGGAAGCGCGCCCGCGCTCCGGTCGGGCGGTGTTCGCGGGGGGGCGCTACCACGACCCCTGCCTGCTCGGGCGTGGCCTCGGCGAGTACGCCGCCCCGCGCGCGCTGCTGCGCCGCGCTCTGGGCCACGAGCCGCTGGAATTTAGCCGTCGCGAGAGCGCGGGCCGCTGTTCGGGCGGTGGCGGACTGTTGCCGCTGACTCGCCCAGAAACGGCCAGCGCGATCGCTCGTGACCGCGTGGACGAGCACGAACGCCTTGGCGGCGGTACTATCGTCAGCGCATGCGCGGCGTCCGTTCGAAACTTGCGAGCCGCGGGGGCGAACGTGGTCGACCTCCTGACGATCGTGCGGCGCCTGACCGAGTCATGAGCGACGGCGCGCCGCGCACGGCGGTGCGACGCAGCGTCGTCACGCGCGTGTTGTGGTCGTACGCGTTCGTGGTGCTGGCATTTTCGTTGGTGGCGGGCTGGAGCGCACTCGGCCTGCGCCAGGCCGCCGAAGAAGCTGCGTTGATGCGCACCGGCTACTACCCGCTGGCGCTCGTGGTGCGCGACCTAGCGGCTAAGCAAGACATCTACAATTCGCAACTCAACCACATCACCGCCGCGCGAAACCCGGCCGATCTGCGCGTCTGGTTCGACTTTGCGCTGCGCATCGGGCGCCCGAAGATGTTCGGCCAAGTGCGCTCGGCGATTGGTCGCGCTTTTCTAGCCTCGGGCGAACGCAACGCGCGCGTGCTCGGGGAGTCGCTGCTCGCCGACGTCTCCGCCATCGAGCGCTTCTTTTCGGGGGACGCCGAGCGCCTATCGCGCTTGTTCGACGCCATCGAACGCCGTGACGAAGCCTCGGCTGAACGTCTGCGCGACGAGCTGGTCACGCGCGGCTCGCAAGGCTCGAGCAGCCTGTCGCGCTTACAAGACCGGGTCGACGAAGAGATCGACCGCTTGCTCGATCAAGCGCGCGGCCGAGAATATTTGGCGATAAGGCTCTTGATCGGCCTGTTCGCGATCAGTCTGTTGTCCGGCTTGGCAATGGCGCTCTACGCGCGGCGGGTGTTGCGACCGCTCGGCGCCGTCACCGAACGCGCGAAGGCCGTCGCCGAGGGCGACCTCGAGCCGCGTCCGCCGATCGTGTCGGGCGACGAAATTGGCGAGCTTTCCACCACCTTCGAAGGCATGGTGAGCGCCATCGCGCGCGCCAACGAACAGCTCGTGGCCAACGAACGCCTCGCCACCGTCGGTAAGATGGCGGCCCACGTCACGCACGAAATCAGAAACCCGCTCTCGTCGATCGCGCTAAACCTCGAGTTACTCGAGGACGATCTCGAGGGAAGCTCCGCCGAGGCGCGCACGCAGCTTCGCGCGATCGGCAGTGAAGTCGAGCGCCTGAACCTGCTCAGCCAACAATATCTCGCCTTTGCGCGCCAGAAGTCGAGCAACCTGGCCGAGGAAGACCTGGCGGACCTGGTGCGCGAGTCGGCGGAGTTCGTGCGGCGTGAACTCGCCAAAACAGATGTCGTGCTGGAAGTTCACACCGACGACGCGCTCGGCCCTGTCGCCATCGACGAAGGCCAGATCAAACAAGTCCTGTTCAACCTGCTACGCAATGCGCGCGACGCGATGCCCCAAGGCGGCACCGTTCGAGTCTGGGTGCGCGCGGTCGACGCCGAGGCCGAGATTGTCATTGAAGATGAGGGACCGGGGCTCGGGGCAGACGCGCGCGCCCGCCTATTCGAACCCTTCTTCACCACCAAGCAACATGGCACCGGCCTCGGACTCGCGATCACTCGTCAAATCGTCGAAGCGCATGGGGGACGCATCGAGTTTTCGGATCGAGAACCGCACGGAGCCCGTGTGAGTCTGCGCTTGCCGCGCCCCGCGGCCTCCGACCGCCCCCCCGCATCCTCGACGGAGCTGCGCGGAGAAGAGCCGAGCGGCAGCGGCGCCCCTCAGGTGGCAACGGCTGGCTCGAATCGCTCGTGATCGGGCGGAACACTCCCGTCGTGGCGCGAGCGCGGCGCGCAGCAAGGCGAGCCGCGGCGTTCTGCGCGCCACCACGACGACCGGCACGCAAAGCTCGCTCGCCAAAGTCTCGATATCGCCGACATTCAAGCCCGCCACGGCGATGCCCTGCAGCAGCACGGCGCGCACACTGCGCTTGAACTGACTCTGAACGAAGAGCTCGACCATGCGCTTGGTCGCGTTCACGCCGTCGCGCCGCACCACGCCGTCGAGCCGCGTTCGCGCGCAAATCGCGCCGAAGATCCGCACATCGCCGCGATCTGCGGGCTTGAACGGCGCGTCGTCGAAGCCCACCACATTCGTGATCGGAGACACCATGTTCGCCCGCTCAGCGTAGCTCGCCTTGAGGGCAATGTGGCTCGACTCTGTCGGAAGCAAGCCTCGATTGGGTTTTGGGGGGCAGCTCGGTAACGAGCGCGCCGGGCGGCGAAGCCAGGCGTGGGGCGTACGGGGCAGCGCTTGTCGCGGGTCCGGTTCCGCGCCAGCCCCACGCTGGCGGCTGACGGCGGCGCGCACGTTGACGTCGTGTTCGATAGCCTGCCCGCGCGCGCCGATCTCGCGTAAGCTTCGAGTCCAACATGCGTGAGTTCTTGTCGATCGTGCTGGCCAGCAACAACCACGGAAAGCTGTCCGAGCTACGCGCGTTGCTCAGCGATTTGCCGCTGCACGTGCTGAGCGTGCGCGAGGCACTAGGCACGACACTCGAGGTCGTGGAAGATGGCGCGACCTTCGAAGACAACGCAATCCTCAAGGCACGAGCTGTGTGTCAGGCCACCCAGCTGCTCGCGCTGGCAGACGATAGCGGACTCGAAGTCGATGCGCTCGGGGGCCGTCCGGGCGTGCGCTCGGCGCGCTTCGCGGGGGAACACGCGACCGACGCCGAAAACAACGCTGCGCTCCTGCGTGAACTCGAGAACGTGCCCGAGACAGAGCGCCAAGCGCGCTTCCGCTGCGTGCTCGCGCTGCTCTCCCCCTTCGGCGGCGCGCCGCGCCTCGTCACAGGCGCTTGCGAAGGCAACATCGCACGCACCCCGCGCGGCGCCGGCGGCTTTGGTTACGATCCCCTGTTCCTAGTCGAAGGCCAAGCCGGGCGCGCGATGGCGGAGCTCACCGACGCCGAAAAGAACCAAGTGAGCCACCGCGGCAAGGCCGTGCGCGCGCTGCGACCGCTGCTGATTCAAGTCGTGAATCAAATGCTCGACGAGGCCGAGTCCGTGTTGGGCTAAAGAATGGCAGGACCTGTCAGAAAAGTGCACAGGCGTGGGGGCGAAGCGCGTCGACCTCGGCTTCGGCTGCCCGGTTCTGCGCTAATCCTCAAGAAAGGGGCAAACCGAATGAACCGACGACAGACCTTAGGTTTGAGCTCAATAGGATTGGTGGCAACCCTCGGATTTGCCACGGACGCCTGCAGCACTCGCTCGGGTGACGGCGGAGGAGGCAGCTCCAGCAACGCCGGAGCCAGCAACGCCGGAGCCAGCAACGCCGGAGCCAGCAGCGCGGCCCGCGGCGGTAGCACCGCGACAGCTTGCCCGGGTGTCCCAGCGACGGACAATCCCGGCGCCACCTGCGCGGGCTTCGTGGAAGAGGCGGAGCCGATCCCCGTCGACATGTACATCCTGATGGATCGCTCGTGTTCGATGAACTACTGCGTGGGCTCGAGCGGCTCCAGTTGTGCGGAGGTCTACGACTGCGCGGCTCAGGGCACGACGACTCGCTGGACGGCCGTGCATGACGCCTTACAAAAATTCGTCAGCATGGTGGCCGGTAAGAATCTGCGAGTTGGCATTGGCTTCTTCGGAGCGAGCAGCGGCGACGACAAGGTCGATTGCGATAGCAGCAATTACGCCACGCCGAAGGTGCCGATCGGCGACATGCAGACGGCAGGGCCAGCGATTGCTGCTGCGCTTGACGCGCCGGAAAATCAGCCGGGAGGGCTGCTGCCAACGTATCCCGCGCTTCTGGGCGCCGTGAACTACGGGAATGAGTGGGCGCTCGCTCATCCCGGTCGGCGAACCGTGGTTGTGCTCGTCACCGATGCGCCCGCGACGCAATGTGAAGATGCGCTCTCCAGCCAGCAAATCGCAGAGGTCGTCCAGGCAGCTTATGAGGCCACTCCGTCCGCTCGTACCGACGTGGTTGGGTTCTCGGCGGACCTCAATCTCGACACCATTGCTCGGGCGGGCGGCTCGAATGCGGCGTTCGTGCTCGACAATGGCGACCTGGCAAACTCGCTGGTGCAGACCTTGCTCAACATCAGCGGATCCACGGTCGCCTGCACGTACCAAGTCCCGCCAGCGCCCAACGGCATGGCCGTCGACCCGGATCGTGTGCAGGTTTTCTACACTCCGGCCGTAGGCGCCAGTCAAGAGGTACCCAAGATCGACAGCTCCGGATCCTGTTCCAAGAACCCGAGCGGCGGCTGGTACTTCGACGATCCGAACGATCCACGGTTCATCAGCGTTTGCCCCTGCTCCTGCTCGAACTTCCAAGCAGCCGGCCACGTGAGCATCGCGCTCGGCTGCACGCCGTACCCGGGTAATCGATAGCGCTGCTCACGGCAGGACGATGCGCCCAGGTGCTCCGTTGGCGCCTTTCTCCGTGTGGCAGCTGTTGCAGTTGCCGTTGGTCTGCGGAGTCATCATGACGCGCGTGCCCGTGGCCGTTTGTACGCTGGCCGTGTAGGGCATCGTGAGCGGCTCATAGAGAACGAAGTTGCCGACCGAATTTACGACAATCGTAAAGCTCATTCCGGTTGCGTCGGTGATTACGACGCTGGCGGCCGCACTCGAGCCATTACAGTCGTTCGGCTCATGGCCGGTCGCGTAGACCGTGCCGGCCGCAATGAAGGCGGGCAAGCGCTTGCCATCGTGGCAACCGAGGCACGCTTCACCCGGACGCATGTTTGGCCCAGTTCCGTTGTTCCAGCGTGTGTTGGTGGTACAAACCGAGCCACCCGCAAACGGATCAGCGCCGCTCCCGCCCGCGGCGTTTCCACCGGATCCGCCGTTGCTCGCGCCACCTGCGGCCTTGCCCCCGGAGCCGTTGCTCGCGCCGCCCGCGGCGTTTCCGCCCAATCCGCCGTTGCTTGCGCCGCCCGCGGCCTTGCCCCCGTTGCTCGAACCGCCCGCGGCGTTTCCACCGGATCCGCCGTTGCTCGCGCCACTCGCGGCGACCCCACCAGCGCCAGGACTGGGCGTGCCGCCTGCGCTACTTCCCGTCGAAGCGCCGCTTGCTCCACCCGATCCAGCGCCGCCCTGGTTGATGCCCCCGAAGCTCATCGTCCCCGCGCCGCCAGACGACGAGACTCCGCCCGAGCTCAGACCTGCCCTGCCGCCAACACCGCCTGCGCCGCCGAGCGCGCCGGTGTTTCCGCCGCGCGTTGTGCCAGCGAGGCCCGCACTGGAGTTTCCAGCGCCGGCACTGCTCGTTGAGGTCCCGCCTTGGGCCTGGCCGCTCGTGGGGTTGCCTCCGCCTGCTCCTGTCTCGAGCGCCGAGCCTGAATTCGAGCTGCAAGCGCTCGCGAGTGTCACTAGTGTGACGGCCAAGCAGAAGTGGGGGCCGCAGGCGCGCTGCCAGTCGAGCATTGCGATACTGTCGCACGAACCAGGCGATCCGAGGCAGCGCGCTTTCGAAACCGCGCACTCGGAGGAGGCCCTCATAGCGTCAGAAGGCTGCCCGGATTGTAGTGACGAACCAATTTGCCAACAAAGAGCCCGTTGTTCAGGGCGAGCACCGCGGCGAAGACCGCAAGCCCAACCAGCCAACGGCCGCGCTGAGTGGAGTTCTTGACCGCGTCGCCCAGCAGTACAGCCACGGCGAGCAACACGTGGCCCACCCAGCATTCTGAGAAGAGCAGCAGGTCGTCCCCGAAGCGCACGAAGAACACGGCCGTTCCCGCGAGCCATCCCGCCACGAGTACGAGCAGGGTGATTGCCTCTCGCCCGAGCGCGCCTCGGCGCCGGATCAGGTGGGTGACACTGAGACCGAGCCCGGCCACCCACAGCGCAAGGGCGAGCCGTCCGATAGGGGTGTAGGTTGGCGGCGCTTCTCCCTTGAACCACATGAAAGTCGAGATCTTGTCCGGTGCCAGGCGGGGTGCGGGCGCGACGATGCTGTACGCGCTGAAGTGGAGCCCCACCAGGCGTCGGCGTTGTTCGAGGAAGGCGGCATCGTCGCTGTTCGAATACCAAGTGCGGTACGCGGAGACGCCATCCTTCTTCGCGATATTGGTGCCGGGGTAGAAGTGGCGCTGCACGATGAGCGCGCTTAGCGCGAAAGTAACCACCAAGGGCACGAATAGCGCGCTGCGACAGAACCATTGGACGGGACGCCCGCGCGCCGCAAACAGCACTGGCAGCGCCAAGAGCGAATAGGTGCCCAACACGATGTTGATGCCGAATGGCACTACTGCCGCGAGCGCAGCGAGCATCACAGGTGTTTGCGCGAGCCCAATCCTAACCAGGAGCAGCAACGAGAGGGGGACGAAGCTGTACGTCTCGGCGATGCTTCCGAAGACCCAATTGGAGGTCGCAACTGCGTAGATTGCTGCGAAGATGCCGGCCACGGCCCGCGGTTGCCCGAGCCGCTTCAAGATGGAATGAAACAGCACGACGCTCCCGGCCATCGCGGCGTGGCACATGAATAGCGATGCCATCAGCGGGGAACGCGCGAGGGAACGAGAGAGGAGCGCCGTCGGCAGGTTGGTCAGCAAGACGAACAAAGGGTGGGCGACCGACGCTGCATTCCCAGAGGTCGTGCCGGACTGGGCGCTCGCCATGTCCTCTACGATGCGCGGGCAATCGGCGTTGAAGAAATAGTTCCAGGCTTCGTGACCATGGAACTCCTGAAGCAGCTGCCCCGTGCACCAATACACGGCAAAACTCACTCCGAACAGCGCCCACGGCAGCCGATCAGGCGTACTCACCGGCCCGCTGAGTCGACGCAGCAGAGCCCGCACGCGCAGCGCTTCGACCACTGAGAGTGACGTCGTCATTTCCCGAAGACTCGCAGCGCCGAGAGATGAAAGTACTCCGCGTGCCGCAGGCTGAGCCGGATGAAGCGGGCCGGAAGGGGCGCAAATTTCGGGGAGTATTTGTCAAAGGCGCCTGGAGCGCCATCTCCGAGCGTGACCCAGTGGTTTTCGTCGAGTCCACCCTCCACGATGAGACTATTGGAGCGCTCGCGACAACAATCTTTGCGATTCTCGATTTCGATGCGCGTCACGCGTCTCACCTGACCCAGATCGACGGTCAAGGTTGGGCTTTCTGTTTGCGCCGAATGAAAGAAGTAGTTCCCCGGCGGCTCGAGCCATGCGAAGCGCGGCAGCGTTCCTTCAGCGGCGTCTGAACCCAGCGTCGACGAAACGCGCCAATGTGCGCCCGCGCTCACCTCGCGTTCCTTCGAGGCTCGGAAGAGCGCAACTGAGAGCCCGACCCCCAGGCCCATGGCCAATACACAGAACACGCGCCGGCGGAGCTCTTGCAACCTGAACTCCGCGTCACGCAATAGCCGCGCGGGGGTCGAGACAAGCTCCGCCCGGAGCGTCGACCGCAACCTGCTGACGCGCCTTTCCAGTAGCTGCAAGGGTTCGCGTTGTCCGACCCAGCCACTCGCGTCGTCCGCTGTTCGGTCCGAAAGCTTGCCGTCCAGAAAAGCTCCTGAGGCTCCGAGCGCGCGCTCGTAGACAAGCAGCGCTTCTTCGAGGTAGCCGGCGCGAACCAGGCCGTCCGCACGCAGCACCATGGCTTCAATGCGCGCGAAGCTACCGATCGCGCCGTCCGTGATCGGCGCGGCACCCACAGCACTTCCGGAATCTCGCTCTAGCTCCGCAAGCGTCACACAAATCCCATCCCGTTTCGGCGCGCGGTCTCCGCACGCGTTCCACGCGAACCAAACAACCAGGCCCTGCAATGCGAGCAACGTGCCAACGCCGCAGCGGCCGCTCGGGCCTTTGGCAGACACGCTCGTGCACGCACCCCCGCGCTCTGCGTGGCACAACACGACACAACTTGGCGCACGGCGAATCACATCCCGGCGGAGCATCCGGTGCGCAGTAGCGGCGTTCTCGAGGTGAGCGTCACTCCAGCCCGTCACCGCGGCGCACGCTTCGCTGCGCGCGGCGCGCGGCTGACGCCAGTTTCTCGAGTGGGGGGCATGGCCGCCGCGAGCTAGCCCCGCGCAGCGCCGCGCCCGTCAGTTCTTGCCGAGCAAATCGAAGTGCCCGCCGAGCTGCAGCGTGAACCAGCCGTGGGAATCCTGGTTGTCGAGGCGCGTGATGAGGTTGGTGGCGGCGCCGTTCGCGTCGACGAATTCCACCTTACCAAACACGCCCACGCCGAGCGTCGCCAGCGGCGAGAGCGTGAATGTCTCGGTGATGCGAATGTCTGCCCCGAAGCCGAGCCGCGCTTCGAGTGAGCCTTGAGTGAGCTCGAGCGCACTGCCGTCTTGCCACAGGCTGCGTGCGCGTCGATAGCCCACGGCGAGCTCTGTCACGAAGCCGACTTTGTCTGCGTTGGTGCTCAGGCGTAGTCCTGCAGCCCAGTAGTCCG
>JAEUAF010000152.1 GCA_019695485.1 Sorangium sp. | reverse complement strand
CGAGCAAATGAACCTGGTTTTCGCGGCCTTGGCCGATCCGACTCGGCGGGCAATCTTGGCCCAGCTGGCCAAGGGCGACGCTTCGGTGACCGAGCTTTCGAAGCCATTTGGCATGCGCCAGCCGACGATCTCGAAGCACCTGCGCGTGCTCGAAGAGGCGGGGCTCATCCGCAGCGGGCACGACGCACAGCGGCGGCCGCGCAGCCTCGTCGTCGGCGGTCCGCTCAAGGACGTCGACGAATGGCTCGCGCGCTTTCGTGAGCAGTGGGAGCGACGTTTCGACCGGCTCGACTCGTTTCTCGCAAAGAAGACCAAGCCGAATACGACCGAGGAATAGCCATGAACGATCACATCGACCGCCAGAAATTCACGCTCAACTTCGAACGCCTGCTAACCGCCTCTTGCGAACAAGTTTTCGCCGCTTGGACGCACCCCGAGCAGATCGCAAAGTGGTGGGATCCGAGCGGCGCGCCGCTGGTGGCCTGTACGATCGACCTGCGCCAAGACGGGGCCTTTCGTTTCCAGAACGCGGGGCATAGCCCAGCGTTTTGCGGCGTCTACAAGGTTATTGAGCCGCCGTCGAGGCTGGAGTTCGAGGCGCTCGGCACGTATGGCACCGTCTCGCTGCAGCCGGAGGGCAATGGGACACGCATGCGCGTCACGATTCGCTGCGGATCCGCCGAGCACTTCGCGATGTTCCTCGACCTCGGTGTCAATGAGAACACGAGCAAGACGCTCGACAACCTCGTCGAACACATGCGCTCACGCGCGACCTGAGCACGCCACCGACTGCGACCGAGGCCGGCCGAGACTTTCGGGGGCCTCGTTCTTGGAGGCGGATCGCCTGAACGGATCGATCGCGCCGCATCGAGACATTCATGACGGGAGCCCAGCGATGATCGGCGAGGCCCCTCAAGGAGAGTCTCATGCGAGCGTACAATGACCTGCCTGGAACGAACGCCCCACCGGTCATCCGCTGTTGCCTTGGGCTTGTTCTCGTTCTCGGCTGCGGCAGCGCGGAGGGAGCCCCGGACGGCGCGAGTAGCCGCGCCTCGAATGCGCTAAGAGTCCGCTGCTTCGGCAATAGGGTGACGGCCTCCGACGGCAGCAGTCAGGTCATCAAGAGCCCCTGCACGTTGACGCACAACGCAGATGGCACCTGTAGCATCACTTGTCCGCCGCCGGACGGCGGCGGGGCCACGGGCGGCGTGAGCGCGTATTCCCTCGAAAGTCACAATCAATCGCATCGGCTCGACTGAAGCTCTCATCTCCAAGGCTGCCGGAGGGTCACCCACGAGACTGCACTCAGATCACAGCGCGTTCACGGCATGTCCGAGCGCGGGATTCAGACGCCGGGTTCGGATTGTAGGCGGCAAGACTCAGGGGCTTCTGGAGCAACGCCTGGAGACAGGGGCGCACGATCTCGTCAATTGCGGTTCGTCTCAAGCGCGCCCGCTCGCGCACTGGCAGCACGCCGTGGGCTATGAGCACCGGCTCCTGCGGGTCGGCGCTCTCGCTGCAGGCAGCGCGCTCACTCGACTGCTTCACGGCGGCAAGCAAGCGGCCGCGAAGGTCGGCGCCGGTCCGCGGCAGCGCCCAGTGTAGGAAGCGCCAAGCGAGTTCGGCGTGACGCGCCTCGTCTTCGGCGATGCCGGCGAGCACAGCGCACACTTCGGGGTCACTCGCCGAGTCCAAACCGAGGCGCGCTTCGAGCGCGGCCACGGTTTCGCCGATGCAGCCCTCGAGGAATGCCGTAAAGACGCTGCTCTCGAGCTCGAACGTGCCGAGTGAGAGGGCGGTGTCGAGCGCACCCGGGCCCTCGGGGTGGCCGCTGTAACCGCTGGCCAAAGCAAAAGCCTGCGCCGCGTGGCGAGTCTCATCGGCCAGGGCCGCGTTCGAGAGTGACACGAGCTCGCTCGGCGCGCCGAAGGCGAGCAGTTCGAGCGTGAAGCGCGCAAAGGCCGCGATCGAAGCGTGTTCCATGAGCGCGATGTCGAGCCAGGCCTCGCCGAGCCGTTCCCGTTCGAGCTCGGAAAGCGCGTCGCGGGCTGTCAAGAACTCGGGGGCCGACCAATCGCCGCGCCGCTCCCGGCGCGCGAGGCGCGATTGGCCATCGACCAGAAAAGGGCGCCCGATCACGCAGTCAGGACTGACGCAGCTGCGAGCGGTCGCGCCCATGGCCAGCGTGCACTGTGTGCCGCTCGGACAGTCGCTATCCACGATGCAGGCGTCACTCGCAGTTTGGCAGGCGAACGCCGGTTCATCGCAGCCCGGGAGGCGGAGATACGAGGCGCAGAGAAGGCCAGCTTCGCAGTCCTGATCCGTGTGACAGTCGGTGGGGACGCAGCTGCCGGTCAAGGGCCCGCAAGCGCACAACGAGCCGCTGGGGCAGTCTGCATCCTTCTCGCACCCGTACTCGCACAAATTGAAAAAGAACGAGGCGCTGCAATACCCGAAGGGCTTTTCCGTGCAATCCGCGTCCGTCGTGCAAAGGTCTTGCTGCGCGTCTTGAGACGGCAGCGCGTTCGCACGGGGCACACTGATCGCGCAAACTCCGTCCGCTAACCGGTGCTGCCAGCCGCCGCACTCAAGCAAACTCCCCGTTAAGTCTTCTTTGACCGGCCGCGGATCGACACACGGAAAGCGATTGCTCGCGCCGGCGTTGCTGACGCCATCGCTCGCGGTTCCGCCGTTGGGCGCGCCGCCAGTGGAGGCTCCGCCGTTCGCACTTCCGCCACCTGAAGGCACTCCTCCACCCAGTCCTCCATTTCCCGAAGGGCTGCTGGATGCTGACCCTCCACAAGCGCTAAAGGGAGCAATCCCCAGCGCGGCAAGCAAAGTTAGACGGAACGACTCGACGCGGAGCGGATTGAGGCGAGGCATGCAATGAGTTCCTTTTCGAACACAGCTAGATCCCGAATGGCACACGCTGGCACACTCGATCGGGACGCTCCCGACACACGCAGGGACCGTGCCAAATGTCGGTAGCACGCCGTGCTGGGTGATAACATCGGACCTCGAACATGCGATGTGGCCTCTGCTGACCGTCGATCTTCCGGCTGATCCCGCCGCGCGCGAGGCCAATCAGGCCATTTTGGCGGCCTGCGACGAAGCGCTTCGTCCGCGGCACTGCGAGAGCCGAGTTTCGGCGCAACTGGCGCCGATTCGCGTGCGCTGGTCGGCGGCCGATCGCGCCGAGATCGACGATTTTGACGGCCGGCGCTGGCGGCATCAAACGCTCGCGTTCAGCGAGGCGGACGCGTCGGTCGAGCGTTGGCGGGCGGTAGGGTTGCTGGTGGCGGCAATCGGGAGTGAAGCGGCAGGGCGGGACGCCGCTGAGTCGCAGCCCTCGACGAGCGCGCCGCGAGCGTCGGCGGAGCGCGCGCGTGTCGAGCTCGACCTCAACGCGCTGGCGATGCTGGGGCCGGGCGCGTCGCGCTCTGCCTGGCGCGGCGGCGCGCTCGTGTCCGCGGGAGTGCGCGCTCGGAGCTCGCCGTTGGGGTTCCGCCTCGCGCTCAATGCAAGTCGAGGCGGAACCAACGATGCCGCCGTCAGCGCGACCTGGCTGAGCGCGGCCGCCGGTCCGTACGCCGCAGTGGACCTTGGGCGGGGGGCGCGTTTTTCGCTCGGCCTTGATGCGGGTTGGGAATGGCTGATCGCGACGGTTAGCGAAAGTACCGCCGCTAGCGACACGCGGGGCTATCTTTCAGTGCGTCCTTGGGCTGCTGGGGCCTTCCAAGTAAGCTCGTGGCTCGGGCTGCTGGCAGGCGTGGAGGTTCCGCTGACCCCGGGGCACGCCATTCGCCTGGACGGGCGGGAAGTTGGACAGAATCCGCCACTTGGGCTGCTCGCCCTGGTCGGTTTCGAAATTCGTCCCCTGCGTTGAGAAGGCGTGCCTGAATCGCGCCGCGCCGCGCGACTTCACTGCCCGGTGGCATTACGAACACCCAGAACCTCTCTGTCATGAGTCATCGAGCCTTGGACGAGTCAGTGCCGGATCCCGTCGCGGCCGTGGCTCGCGAGGCGGAGGCCGTG
Source organism: Sorangium sp. (assembly GCA_019695485.1). Taxonomy (GTDB): domain Bacteria; phylum Myxococcota_A; class Polyangia; order Polyangiales; family Polyangiaceae; genus PMG-095. The sequence continues at coordinate 2,448 of JAEUAF010000152.1, read as the reverse complement.
AGCACGGACGCCGAGCTCGTGGCTGCGGTGACTCGCGGCGATGCCGGGGCCACGAGTCGCCTCTATCGCCGCTTGGTTCCAGTCATCGACCGCACGCTGCTGCGCGTCTTGGGCGGACGCGATCGCGACCACGAGGACCTGGTGCAGCTTAGCCTCGAGCACTTGTTGCGCAGCATTTTGCATCAAAAGTTCAGACTCGACTGCAGTCTACAGCACTGGGCAGCTGCGCTGAGTTCGCGGCTCGCGATAAGTGAACTCAGGCGCCGCACCCGCACACCGAGCGTGCTCACCGAGCCGGATGCGCTCGAGCGCCAGCGCGACGAACGGCTCCGCGCCTGGGAGAATGCGAGTCGCGCGACGGAGAGTCGCGATCTAGTTCGGCGCGCGCTGGCGCGCATTGCCGTCGAGCGAGCCGAGGTGCTCTACCTGTACGAGGTCGAGGGCTTTCAGTTGGCGGAGATCGCCAAGCTCACCGGGGTGAGCGTCGCTTCGGCGCAGTCGCGCTTGGTGCGAGGGCGCAAGCAACTCGCCGAGCTCATCGGGAAGCTCGGCCACCGCAGCCATGGCGAGGATGACCATGACCCGTGAGCTCGCAGTCAGTCGTATGCTGCGCGAGCTGCGCAGCGATTTTCCGAGTCCGCGTCCAACGCAGGAGGAGGCGTTGCGGGAAGCGCGCCACGTCGCATTCATGAATCGCGTGCTGCGCGACGCGAAGCGGCCGCGTCGGCGTTCCGCGTGGGCCAGTCTGGCGGCGGCGGCGCTGATTTGTCTGGCGTCCGGGGCGGCGCTGCGCTTCGCGAGAACGCCGCTGCATCCGCGCTCCGCGGCATCCGGCGCCCAGGGCTCGCCTGCCCTTGCAACGCGCGTGACGCCGCTCGGCGGCAGTGTGCGCGTGCAAAGCGCTTCGACTAGCAGTGAGCGCACGCTGAGCGGCCCGGAATCCTTGCCGCGCGGCGGCAGCGTGCGCCTCGACGCGACCGCAAAGGCCGTGCTGGAGCTTCCGATCGGCGCTTCCGTGCGCGTCGCCGAAAACAGCAACCTGCGCCTCGAAGGCAGTCCGGAACACGAAGCCTTGCGCCTCTCCGTGGGTCGCGTCGACCTGGCCGTACCGCCGCTGCGACCGCGCTCGCTGGTCGTGATCACGCCGGACACGCGGGTCACGGTCGTGGGGACGCGATTCTCGGTGAGCGTCGATGCGGCCGCGCCGGGTTTTCAAGGACGAACCTGTGTCGCGGTCGTCGAAGGGCATGTCGCCGTCGCCAGCGCCGGGGCTAGCCCGACGCTCGGCAAAGGCGACAGCTGGTCGTCGGACGGCCTCGCTTGTCAGGCGGACGTCGCGCGCCTCGCGCCGACCGCTGCCACGACGGTTTCTCCCCAAACACCAGCAGGCCCAGTACACACCGTGGCGCCGAGGGCGCGGGGCGTCGAGGGCAGTGCGCCGGCCGCAGCGAGCGCTCCTGAGCCGCCTTCGAGGGCCGCGCAGACATCACTCGTCGAACAGAATCGACTGTTCGCGGCTGCCCTGCGCGCGCGCGAGCAAGGCGATCGGGCACAGGCGAAGCGCCTGTGGGATGAGCTTGTGACGCGCTTTCCAGAGGGTACGCTGGCGCCTCAGGCCGAGCGCGAACTTCACAAGCTCGAGCTCTCCGACCCGAGACGAAACCCATGAATTTATCGGAGGCACGCCTGAATGCAGCGCGGCCAGGCGACTGAGCGTGCACACCCGCAACGGGACGCGAGCGGCTCCTCCGGTGAGGCGTGCGAGAGCGTCTGCGAGCGGCGTGGGATTTGGGACGAGGCCAGGACCATGAGTGCATTCGAGAGGCGTGGGATCATCGTCGCAGGGATCGTGGGCTGCGCGTGTGGACAGCTCAAGGACATCGATTTACATCGAGGGAGTGTTGGGAGCGCTGGCGGTCAAATGACTCCCATCTCCGACGGCGATGGCAACATCGGCGCAGCGGGCGGCACAGCGAGCGCAGGGAGCAGCGCCGGGGGCGGCACCGCGAACGGCGGTGCGGCGGCGTCGAATCGAGCCGGCGAAGCGGGTGCGATCACGAACACAAACGGCGGGGCCACAACGCAACTTGGGAGCGGCGGTGCGGCAGCGATTGCGGGCGGCGGAACGGGCTCGGGTGGCGTGCTCGGCGCGAGCGCCGGCGCTGCTAACGGCGGCGCGGGCCCAACCGCGAGCGGGGGCAACGCAACCGCGGGTGCTGGAGCGGCGCAAGGGGGCGCGATGGGCAGCGCGGGCGCACCGCCGCGTGAGCTCGCATGGAGCACGGTGGACGGCGTTCCTAGTATGCTGGTCTTTGGGCTCTGGGGGAGTGCCGCAGACGACGTGTGGGCGGTGGGGACCGCGGCCGAATCCGGCAAGGCAGTGCGACTCATCTTGCATTGGCAGGGCAGCGCCTGGCGGCGTGCCGATGGTGGAGAACTCGGCACGCT
>JAEUAF010000815.1 GCA_019695485.1 Sorangium sp. | reverse complement strand
CGTCACAGCTCTGGGGCTGTGGCGGCCAATCGAACGAGGCCAATCATGGCGCGGGTGGCGCAGTTTCCTGCGCAAGCTTCGATGCGCCTTATGCCACCGCGGAGCAAGCGGCGAGGCGCTGTGATCCCGCCCTGGATGTCGAGCAATGCACACAGCGAGTCAGTCTCGGCCTGGCCTGCCCGTGCGGCGCGTTCGTCAATCCGGCGAACGCTACGGCCGTCGCGCAACTAAAAGAGATTCAAGCTGAGTACTCGCAAGCTGCGTGCGCCGCGGGGGTCCAGTGCGGTCCGTGCATGGCGCCGATCTCGGCACACTGTTCGGCGCAGGGCAGGTGTGAATCCGTCGCGTCGTGTCCCGACGGGACCGCCTATGGAACACAATGCGCGCGTTGCGGCCCGACCGACGCCTGTGAACAGCTCGAGGCGGGCTGCTTTCCGACGTGCCCGAATGGCAGCTGCCCACAGTCCGGACAAGTCTGCATCGCGGGTGTCTGCGTTACGGGGGTGTGCGGTTAGCCGAGCGCGGGAACGACGCGCGCCGCGCCTTTTGCGCCATTTGCACTCAATTCGAGCGGCAGCCGGGATAGGCTGCGCGCGCTCGCCATGCAACGCCATGTGCCCCCCGTCGTCGTACTCGCTCCGGACTCATTCAAGGGGGCGCTCACTGCGGTTGCGGCGTGCGACGCGATCGCGCACGGTCTACGGCGCGCGTTCGAGGCGGTTGACGTTCGCGCGTGCCCGATGGCAGATGGCGGCGAAGGCACACTCGACGCGCTCCTCACCCAGGGAGGAGAGCGCCGCACGCTCGAAGTGCGCGGCGCAGGCGGCACGCCGCGATCCGCGCACTTCGCCTGGTTTGCGCGCCGAGCGAGCCCCGAAGTGGTGGTCGAATCCGCCGAAGTGATCGGTATCACCGATCCTGCGGCAATGGCTGTCCCCGTCACAGAGCGCTCCAGTCGCGGGCTCGGCGAACTGATGGCGACCCTTCTCGACGCAGGCGTGCGCACATTTCTAGTGGGGCTCGGTGGCACGAGCACGAACGACGGCGGCGCGGGATTGTTGAGTGCGCTCGGCGTTGGCCTGTTCGACGCGGCCGGTCTCACGCTCCCGCCCACTCCTTCCGGCCTGCAACGCCTCGCACGCGTTGACACCACCGCCTTGGATCCGCGCCTGGCCGAATCAACGCTCACGATCCTCTCGGACGTAACCAACCCACTGTGTGGCGAGCGCGGCGCGACCGCCGTTTTCGGTCCTCAGAAGGGCGTCCCCGCGCGCGATATTCCCGAACTCGACGCGCGGCTCGCCCGCTTTGCCGGGCTCTTGGAAGCCGCGCTCGGGCGTTCATCTGCGACGAATCCCGGCGCTGGCGCAGCTGGCGGCCTCGGCTTCGCCTTGCAATTGCTCGGCGGCCACGTGCGTTCCGGCGCCGACGTGGTTGCGGATTGGGTCGGCCTCGATGCCGCTTTGGACGGCGCCGATTGGGCGATCACCGGCGAAGGGCAGAGCGATGCGCAGACCTTGCAGGGCAAGGCGCCATCCGTGGTGGCGAGACGAGCCCGCGCGGCAGGCGTGCCCACCACGCTGCTATCGGGCGCCGTGGACGGCGCCGCACTCCCAGAACTCGACCAAGTCTTTGCGGGCTGCTTTGGCCTGCCCGCAGGGCCGCTCTCGCTCGCCGATTCCATGGCGCAAACGAGCCGCCTGCTGAGCGAGCGGGCCCAGCAGATCGCGCTCCTTTGGCGCGCTGCGCGTGGCTGAGCCATTCTCCGCGCAGCATTGAACGCGGCGTACTCCGACGTCGACCGAGAAATGCCGCTCACTGCATCAGCAACATGCCGTAAGCCTTGAAGTCGAAGCCCGGCGGGGCAGTCGTGAACTTGTCATAGGTGGCGCCGGCAAAGCTCGTGTTCACCACGTCGGCGCCTGAAAAGTTGCAGCCCTGCAGATTCGCCTTGTCCAGTCGCGCGCCGGCTAGCAAAGCCCCGACGATAGACGCTTCAGCGAAGTCGACTTCCTCGAGGACTGCTCCCGTGAAGTTCGGACGTTCGAGCTGGGCTCGCGCGAAGTAGGCACCCTGTAAATCGGCCTTGAAGAAGAGAGGGCGACTGCCGCGCACATCGTCGAACCTAGCCCCCTGGCCTTTGACTAGCGAAAAGACGCTACGCGTCAGGTCTGCGCCCGCGAAGTCACCGCGGAATATGTTAGCCATCCAGAACGACGCTCCGCTCAGATTGGCGCCGTGGAATCTGCGCGCGGTTGTCGCGACGAACTTGGCGTCACGCAGATCGGCGTCGCTGAAGTCGAGGAACGCGAAGTCGACCGCATTGATGCAGGCCGCGCCAAAGTCGACGCCTCGCGCGTGGCTGCCGCGAAACAAAGCACCCGAGAGCGTGGCGTCGCTGAGATTCGCGAAGTCGAGGTCCGTCGACGTGAAGACCGCGCGTGTCAAGTCGGCCTTCCACAAATTCGCGTGCGGCAAACTGGCCTTGGTGAAGTTGGCTTCACGCAGGTTGCGACCAGACATGTCGAGCCCCTGGATGTCAGCACCTTTGAAATCACTAAAATGTGCGGGCAACTCGCGGGGGTGGACACGATGTGAGCAGATGCTGCCAGTAAATGTAAAGCCCGCTACCGCGATGACGAGTGCAGCGACCACCGCCTTGGAAAGCGAGTTTACGTGCCCGCGGACATGCACGGCACTGTAGTTCGCGACGGTGATTGCCAGCGATAGAGTTGTCGTTGTGACAGCGAGTGGACCGAGCCAGCGGTGGCCCAGTGGCAGCACTTTCCAAGCCAGCACGAACATCACCGTCGGCCACGCGCCCCACACCACGGCGAGGGAGATGAGCGCAATTGTGAGCCCCTCTCCGCGCTTTGGCGGCGGAAATTCGGACAGGGGCCAGGTCTGCAAGCGCGCAGGTGGCGTGAGCGAGTCTACCGCCCGCAGGATGTCCATGTGCACGTAGAGAAATAGGCATAGAAGAAACAGCGGCGCCGAAAAGAAGAATACCACTACCGGCACTTCAACATCGAGCAGCGGCAGTTTGACCGTTCCATTTCCCGACAGGAGATCACAGTCTCGAATCGAGCACGCGCTGATCGCTACGAAAGCGGCTGCCCCGAGCGCAGCCAGCACCAGTGACCGCGTCTCGTTCGCTTTGGGGCTGCTCGGCTCGGTTGGACTGGGCTTGGCAACTGCTTGCGAGACTCCGTTGTTGCGGTAGCCACGGTGAGTTCTGTTGGACTTCCGCAACTGCATGCGTGAGAGTCGTTCCGTGGCACGCCTTTTTCAAATGGTCATTTGTCCAGATCAATGATCACATCTTCTCCGCCTTCAAGGCCGGCCATCGGCCCGGTCGACCTGGCCGCCATCAGGTGTGGATGCAGATTTTCTGGCTGAAGCGTGCACCCCCTCGCAACTGGGAGGCGCTGTTGCCGTATTGCTCCCGGTGGACCTCTTCATCGCGCGTCAGCCTATTTTCGACGCCACGAGAGACGTCGTCGGCTACGAGCTTTTGTTCCGCAATGGCCTGACGAATTGTTTTTCGGGGACGGACGGCAACGAAGCCACGCGCCAGGTGCTGCTGAGTACCTTCGTGCTGTTCGGACTGGGCAAGCTCACTGGCGGGCGTCCCGCGTTCATCAACTTTACGCGCGAGTTTCTGTTCAACGATCTGGTGCGGCTGTTTCCGCCGCAGAGTGTGGTCGTCGAGCTGCTCGAAGACATTCTGCCCGACCACGAGGTCATCGCCGCCTGCCGCTGGCTGAAGGAGGCCGGCTACACGCTCGCGCTCGACGATGTCACGAGTCTCGAGCGCTACACCGACTTGATTGAGCTGGTCGATATCGTGAAAGTCGACTTTCGCGCCACGCCTATCGAGAAACGTCGTGAGATGGCCGAGCAGCTGCGGGCACGCAGTGTCCGCTTGCTCGGCGAGAAGGTTGAAACGCACGAGGAGTTTCGTGAAGCCGTGAATCAAGGGTTCGCGTTGTTTCAAGGTTACTTCTTCGCGAAGCCCGAGCTCGTTCAGGCGCGCGACGTGCCTGGTAATCGCGTGCAGTACTTGCGCTTGCTGCGCGAGTTGCGCGCGCAAAAGCTCGACCTGGCGGCGGTCGAGAGCGTTATCAAACAAGATATTTCCCTATCTTACCGCTTGCTCAAGTTCATCAATTCGTCGTTCTTTGGGCTGCGTTCGGAGATCCGCTCCGTGCGGCACGCGCTGGCGCTGCTCGGCGAGCGTGACTTGCGACGCTGGGCGACGCTGGCGACCTTGAGCGCCGCCGCCCCGGACAAGCCAGTGGAGTTGCTCGAGATTGGTTTGACCCGGGCGCGCTTCTGCGAGGCGCTGTCGACGGTGATCCCGGCCAGCGGCAGGGACGTCGCGGAGGAGATGTTCCTGGTGGGTCTGTTTTCCGTGCTCGACGCACTGCTCGACGTGCCGCTCGAGCAGGCGGTGCGTGAAGCGGGCGTTCCCGCGCGCGTCAAAGCGGCGCTGTTGGGCGTTCCGAGCCCTTGGCGGCAATTGCTCGAGCTTGCGTTGGCCTACGAACGCGGGCAGTGGGACCTCGTGAGCGATCGCCTCGAGGAACTCCGGGTCGACCCACGCACGGTGGCTCAGGTCTTCGTGGACTCGATGGACTGGGCTCGGCAAGCCTGCACTGCGCAGCTGGATCCGCGCCGCTCAGGGCCGCCGAGCCAGGGCGCAGCCGCGCGCTAAAACTCCCGATTTGGGAAAGACCCTTGGCGTATTGGTCCCGGGTTCCGAGGATCCGTCGCTCCGACAAAGTTGCACGCCTGGGACTGCGCTTTTCAACGCCGTCGCCGTCTGTTCCGCCTGAGGGCGGACGCCAGCGCCACTGTCCCTTGGACCCATGTTGCAGCGCCAGATCCCGTCGCACCCGATCGCATGGCTCGCTCTACTCGTGGGGCTCCCCCTCGCGAGCTGTTCCGGGAGCAGCTCCAACTCGCCCGCCGCCGGCGGAGCCACCAGTAGCGGCGCAACGACTGGAGCTGGCGGCGGGCGAGTTGGAGCTGCTCCCGGAACAGCTCGCGAGGGGAAGCCCCACGAGTAGAGCGAGCAAGGCGATCGGGTGCGATGGGATCTGGCGCTGCAACATGGCTCCAAGGGACAGTGGCGCTCGCGTCAGCACT
>JAEUAF010000691.1 GCA_019695485.1 Sorangium sp. | reverse complement strand
CATGGCACGCGCGCCGCCCAGCGCGCGCACGAAGAATCCGCGCCCATGACGCACGATTTCGAGCTCTGCCGGGGCGAGCCCAGGCAAGCGCAGGGCGGAGCCTTCCGCGCTGCCGATGAGCGCGCGTTCCGCGAGTGGCACGCCGTGACCCGCGTTGGGTCCGCTGTCGATGCTCAGTCGGGCCGCGATCGAGAGCGCGCTCGCAGCTTCCTCGGCGGCGGCCTCGGAGTAGGCGAGGTCTACCGTGCCCACACGTAGCCAGTCGCCGTCACGGAGCGGCTCGGCGCGTCCCGGGGGCAGCGCTTGACCGCGCAGCCAAGTGCCAAACTGCGTCGTCAGCGCTTCGAAGACGAAGCCGGCGTTCGAGCGCGCGATGCGCGCGTGTTGAGCCGCGACGCCCGGGTCGCTGAGGCACAAGGCAGCGCTCGGATCGCGCCCGATCCCGAGCGGATGTTCGCCCAGGCGCAGCGCGAGGCCCACGCGCCCTCCGCCCTTCACCAGGATTCTCGGCGCGCGGATCAGCGCCGTGGTGCGCGTTTTGGATTCTGCGCGGCTTGCCGAGCGAAATGTGAGGCTCTCGTTGCCGAGGCGCAGCCGGTCGCCATCGCGGAGACGTCGCGCCTCGCTGACGGGCGTCTCGTTCAGCCAGGTTCCGCTTTGGCTGCCGAGATCGCGCACCCAGAAGTCACCGCCATGTTCGACGAGCTGCGCGTGGAGACCCGCGGCGCCGGGGTCGGAAAGTCGCACGTCCGCTTCGGGGTTGCGACCGAGGTTGGTGAGCGCGCGCGTGAGCGGCACGCGTTCGGCACCACGCTCCAGAGCGGCCGCAGGAGCCGATGACGCGCGAGGTTCGACGGCGCTCTCGACTCCAGGCAACCCGATCGACAAGAGGCGAGTGCCACGCACGGGGCTCGCGCCACCGAGGGCCACGCTTGGCGCGGCAAGCACCTGGGTGCCGATGATTGGGGCGCTCGGCGCCTGGGGCGCGAGCGCGCGCGGTGCTTGCAAGGCTTCGGTGCCCGCACCGCTCGCCAATTTGACGTGTTGGGTCTTTTTTAGCTTCGCGCCCGGCGCCACCTCCACCATCGTCTTGGGGCCCGCGGCTGGCTGCGAGAGCAGACGGCTCGCCTCGAGCCACCCGCTCAAGTCGAAATTGGAGCTATGAATGCGATCTTGAATCGCTGTCACGTCGGCGCGCGCATCCACCAGCTTCTTCAGCGCGCGGCCTGCGGCACGGACCCGCAGCGAGCGCTCGCCGAGCATCAGCGCGCCCACCAAGCGCCCCCCTTCCACGACCAGCTTTCGATACGAAATCTTGCCGGTGCCGCGCGGAAAGTCGACGATCGTTTGCCGTGTCGGGGAATCCTTGATGTCTCCCACCCTTGCGAAATCGAGGTCGAACAGCCGCGTCGCGAAGTAATGTGCGCCCGGCTCGTAGCGCATGCGTCCGCCTAGCATGTTGCGCGCCGCGATGCGGCCCTGGTGCCTGGCCGGCTCCCACAGCGCGAGCTCCTCTCCATCGACGTTGGCGGCGTCACCGGCCGCCCACACATTCGGCGCAGAGCTCACGAGCGAGCGATCGACGAGCACCGCGCCGCTCTTCGAAAGCCGCAGCCCGGCGGATTGTACGAATTCGGTGTTGGGGACGACGCCGAGCGCCGCCGCCACGAACTCCGTATAGAGCTCGCGGCCGCTCTTCAGCATCAGCCCTCCCACGCTGCCGGTGGGTGATGGCCTCGCGAATGCCACTTCCTCGCCCAGGAAGAGCTCGATCCCCGCCTGGCGCAAGCGGGCGGCGAGCAGGTCCGACGCGACCTCGTCGAGCGCCGCCATCATCAAGCGTGGCGAGCGCTCGAGCAGCGTGACTTTGACGCCGCGTTCGCTGAGCGCGCTGGCCCACTCGAGGCCGAGCGCGCCTCCACCGAGCACCGTGGCATGCGCGACGCCGCCGAGCTTCAAAGCGTCCAGCGTGCAGCGCGCGTCGAACAAGGTGCGCAGCGTGGCGACTCCAGGTAGCAGTCCGCCTTCGAACGGTGGCGTGCGCGGGCGCGCGCCGCTCGCAATGAGCAGGGCATCGAAGGGCGTCGGCGTCGAGGACGAGCTGTCCCAGACCTCGCCGCGTGCGGCGTCGACGTGGGTGACTCGCGTGAACGCGCGGCCGAGCCGCTGGGTCTCGTAAAAATCCGGCGGATTCAGGAAGAGCTGGTCTTCTCTGAGCTCCCCCAACAGGTAGTTGGTGAGCGCGGCCCGGAAATAGCTTGGATGTGGCTCGTCCGTGAACACCCCAATGACGGCGTGGGGATCCAACCGCCGAAGCTCTTCGGCGGCAGTAGAGCCAGCGGCTCCCTCACCGATGACGACGTATCGTTTCTTCGGCATCCACTCAACGCACCACCGCTAGCGTAACATTCTCTTCGCCCCGGCAGGGCATCGAAAAACGCCCTGCTAGCGGCTCACGGGCACCAACGCGCGGCTCGGCAGCGCGAAGCCCCTTGCAGCCAAGGCTTTCGTGAGGCTTGCTTCTCCGCGCCGCGTGTGCCGGAGACTGGTCTCTCGTGCGACGCCCCGAGCCCTTGTCGAAAGGCGTGCTCTGCCCTCGCTCAGACAGGCGGAAAGGTCGGGAAGTTGCCGCTCAGCATCAGCAGCGACAGCACGGTCCAAGAGTGATTGTAGTAGCGGCTCCGCGCCAAGAGATCGCCCTTTTGGACCCGCGCGTAGGCCGCGTCGAGGAAGGCTTGGTAGCGCGCGTCGTGCATGGCACCCACGGCGGCCGAGCCGACGAACACCGCCGAGCCCGGGTTCGGGCGCTTGGCGTTCGGGTCGGGCGCCGCTTCCCCTGCAAGCGTGTAACCGTCGACGATTTGGTCGGCGCCCACCGCGTCGAAGAACGCGCTCACGCGCGCCAAGTAGGCCCGCGCGCGCGGATCTTGGTGATACGCGAAGTCCTGACCGATGCGGAACGGCAGCCGCGCCGAGTCGTATTGATAGTTGGTCATCGCGCCGGGAAACGCCTCGACGGGCGTCCCGCTGGCGTCGCACCAGGCCGGGACGAGCCCATTGTCGCGATTCCCGTTGCGCTCGTTCAAGCTGCGTTCGACGACTTCGTAGCCCTTGTCGACGACCGCCTGCCAACCCGCGATGTTGCCTGATACCTCTCCGAACAGCCGGTACTGATTGGGCGCGAAGTAAGAGGGGTTGAAGACGTTTCTGCCGCGCCACTCATCACCCGGCAGCAGCATGTTGGGATATTCAGCGTGGTCGACCTCGAACTCCCACATCAAATCGATGTGGCGCTTGGCGTAGGAGAGATAGCTCTCGCTGAGTGAACCCTGGCCACCCCATTGGCGATCGGCCATGACGAGCGCCCACGCCATGTCCTCGTCGGCGTCCGTGGCTGCGCCGCTGCCGAGCGCGCGCGAGCCGTCGGCAGCGATGTACCAGCTCATCAGGCCCGTGGGGTTCGCCCACTTCAGGGCATACTGCCAAAAGCCGTCGAATAGTGCTTGCTCGTCGAACAGCACCGCGATCAGCATGCCGTACGCGATGCCCTCGGACACCGTCGAGTTCGTGTGACCGTCCGGTGTGTCAGGTCGTCGCGCGCGCAGAAACCCCGACGCCCCTTCGGCAGTGACAATTTCCGCGCGCCAGCGCTCGAAGGCGCGACGCGCGTCGTCCGCGTTCGCGGCGCGGGGATAGATACAAGGCTGTTCGCGTCGATTGTGCGGAAACGGGAAGCGACCCATTTGGTTTTCATACCAGGAACTCGGCGCGCTATGCTGCTCCCTGAAGGAGATTTGGAATGTCGTTTCAGCGCGCTTCGGTAGCTTCGGGATTGGTCTGGCTGGCGCTTCTATGCAGCGGTTGCCCGGAAAAGAAGAATGACGCGGCCCCCGCGGCGGCCTCGGCCGAGCCTCCCGTCCAAGCCAAGGCGCCCGCCGCGAAGGCCGACGCGCCCAAGGACGACGACGATGAGAAGGAAGACAAGAAGGAGAAGGGCGGCTGGTAGCCGCAGCGAGAAACGCGCGAGAAGCCGCTGGTTGCCGCAGCGCCCCCGCTGATGAAAGCTTCGAAGATGCAGAGGCTGTGGCGCTTCGCCGGTTCCGCCTGGGTTTTGTTGGTCGTGGCGGCCTGCGGTCAAACCAGCGGCGGGGACGGGGCGTGCGGTCAGGTAGAACCGTGTGGGGGTGATCTGGTCGGGAGCTTTCGCGTTACGAATAGCTGCGTGACGAAGACGGCAGGCGACGCCCAACTCGAGAACCTGCTGCGCACGGCGTCGGGCTGCGCGACGGCGACGGTCGAAACGGTCGACGCCAAGTCGAGCGGCAGCCTGACCTTCAACGCCGACTCGACTTACAGCGCGAACTTGACTCAAACGGCCAAGGGCGCAGCCATGGTCCCCACGAGCTGCTTGAACCGGCAGGGCTTCACGCTCACTTGCGGCCTGCTCAATCAAGCGCTCGCTGCGCTCACGCTGCCCGGCGTCTCGTCGATCAAGTGCGGCGACGTGAGCGGGGGCTGCTCCTGCTCGTTCGTGGCGTCGCCCGACGCTATCAACGAAACCGGGACGTACAGCCTTTCCGGCACCACTGTCAGCTTTTCCGGCAGCGTTCCGCGCGCAGACTACTGCGTGGCCGGCGGCAGCTTGCATCTCATCTCGCTCGACACGAGCACACCGCCCGCCATCATCGCCGATCTGGTGGCGAGCAAGCAGTGAGGCGGCGCCCGCCGCCCGCGGCCTCAAATCGAGTCGCGTCGTTTCAGCGTGATCAGGATGCCGATGAAGGCCAGCAAGGTCATGCCGAGCAGTACGGCCGGGGGCAACCAGGGCAATTGATAGTTCGTGAAACCCCAGGCGCCGTTGAAGTCGAGGCTCGAGATCTGCGCTTCCGCGCAGTGAAACTTACCCGCGAACACGAAGTTGTCCGGGCTCGTGACGTCCGGTCGGTTGAGATTTAGCACCCAGGCGGGGTCATTGACGATGGCCAGGCGCTCCTGCGCGACGACGCCTTGAAAGCCCCAGCGCGCCGGCATCGCGTACATCGGCCACTGCAAGAGCGGATTGGTGGTCATCGGCACCATCAGCCCACCCAGCACGACCTGCGGAATCAGCGCGATCGGCGTGAGCGCCATGGCTGCCTCGCTGCTGCTGACCAGCGTGCTCAACAAGAGCCCGACGCCCACCGAGTTCACCGCGGTCGCGATCAGCGTCACGAGTGAGATCAGAAAGGCCTGGGGCCCGCCGTTGAAGCCGAGCGCGAAGAAGACGATCGCGAGCAGCACCGTGCATTGGATCACGCAAAACAGGCTCAGCAGCAGAAACTTCGAGAAGACGTAGTTCACGAGCCGCAAATTCACCATGCGTTCGCGCATGTAGATAGCGCGCTCGCTCACGATTTCTCGCGCGGCGTTGCTGGTCCCGAACCAGACCGCGGCGACCACCAAGAAAAAGATGGCGCCCGAGTGATCCGGCGTGGCGGACATGCTCTTCAGCATCTTGTCCGTGCCGTCGCCGAGGCTCCCCGACGTGCGCGAGAGCTCCTGCAGCGCGCCCAGGCACCAAAACGGGATTCCGTCTTTCTGCCCGCCAAACACGATCGCCAACAACACGCCGATAATAGGCGCCTGCAGCAGCATGATCGCGGTGCCGCCGACGTCGCGCACTTTCACCTTGAAGTAGCGGCTGAAGAGCAGCCCGAATTGGCCACCGGTGTCAGGCTGCGTCGGGACGCTGCGCTGCGAAGAGCCGGTGCCGACCGCGCGCTTGCCCGAGAACATGCGCTGGAAAATCGGGTTCTGCGGGTTGAAATACTCGGCGTTCCATTCCTTGGCGGCTTGCGCGCGCGCCAAATAGCGCGGCGTGGCCGGATTCTGCGCGCGCATCGCGTCGTAAATCGGGCGCTCGCGCTGATTTAGCATGTCGAACATGTCGCGCGGGTTGTCGACCGTGTTCGGCTTGCCCTGCCGCTCCAGCCAATTGCCGAAAAAGCGGTAGCCATCCTTCGGCGAACCGAAGAACGTGGTGAGCCCGCCCGGACCCAGGATCAGCGCGAGATTGAACTTCTCGAACTCGTCCTTGGCCGGCTGGTGAATGGTCGTGATGATGGTCTTGCCGGTCTGTTTGGCCAGATCCGAGAGCAGCTGGATCAGCGAGGCCGTGTCGTCGGCGGCGAGCCCGCTGGTCGGCTCGTCGAGGAACATGATCACCGGATCGGTGACGAGCTCCATCGCGATGTTCACGCGCTTGCGTTGCCCACCGGAGAGGATCTTCTTCTCGGGCCGCCCGATCTGCAAATGCGCCACGTTCTCGAGCGCGAGCTGCGCCAAGGTGGTGTGCACGCGGCGGTCGATCTCTTCGTCGGAGTAGTCGGGCGGCAGCCTAAAACGAGCGCTGTAGCGCACCGCCTCGAACACCGTGAGCTCGGGGTGCACGATGTCGTCCTGCGGGACATAGCCGATTGAACCGCGCAGCGCGTCGTAGATCGCGTAGAGATCCTCGCCGTTGATCCGCACTTGGCCGGCGGTGGGCGGCAAGTAGCCGTTCAGCGTCAAGAGCAGCGTGGTTTTGCCGGCGCCGCTCGGGCCCATCAAGGCGATCAGATCGCCGGGCAACGCCTTGAAGCTTACGTGATCGAGCAGAGTCTTCAGCTCACCCGGGTTGTCGCGATCGGGGACCTGCATCAAAAGGTCCCAGGCTTCGATTTCGTAGAGCGGGCGACCTTCCCAGTGCGCCGCGTCTTCGACGACCAGGGCGACCTCGCGGTCCGCGACCTGGATCATGAGCGGCATCGGGCCGATGAAGACCTTCTCACCGTTCTGTACCGGAACGCGCTGCCCGGTAGCCAAGCGCTGGCCACGCACGAAGGTGCCGTTCGCGCTGCCGCGATCTTCGAGGAAGAGCTGATCGCCTTGCACGTGGAGGAAGGCGTGCCGGCTCGAGACCTGTGGCATCGAGAGCACGATGTCGTTGTCCGGCGTGCGCCCGATTGTCTTTACCGGCTTTGCGCCGGACGCGCCGAGCTGGATTTGGCCGATGACCGTCTTGTGTTTGGCGGGGCGAGCCGGGCCTTGCGCGTCCGCCTGCGCGGCAGCCGCTACCGCCGAGGTGCCTGCTTGGCCTACCGCAGGCGCCGGCGCATGGTGCGCAGCAGCGGCAACCGGAGCCACCGCTGCCGCCGGCCCCGTGTGCTGAGCGGCGCTGCGAGACGCGGCGATCGAGAGCAACAGCTGAACCGAAACCGGCACCGGTCCGAACACGACGAAGCCTTGCGGATCGACTGCGCGTCGTTGCTCCGGCGCGAGGCGCTCCTGCCCGATCCAAGTACCGCTCGTCGAGCCGTGATCGACGATTCCGAGCGGGTTCAGATTCAAGCTCGCGTGCAAGCCCGACACGTTGGGATGCAAAATCACCCAGTTGGCGCGCGCCGGGTCACGCCCAAGCGTGAGCACGCCGGGCTTCGCGGGCACCTGACCTTCGGCCATCAACATCAGCACGATCGCCGGGTGGGCAATCGGAACCTCCGCTTGCCCCACTGCAAAAGCGGTTCGAAAATCGAAGGCAACGCTCGACCCCGGCGCGAGGGGCGCCCTATTGGCGAATGTCGGACCGACCGCAGCGTCCACGAACAGCAGCGCGCCCCCGCCCTGGTGAACGATGGCGGCGTGCTCCGGCATCACGCCCGGCGCGGCCAGGTGGATGTCGCAATGAGGAGCGCTGCCGATCAGGATGCGTTGCTTGCCGAGCCCAGGGAACATTCAAAGCCTCGATCGGCGTCTTAACAAACGCGAGCGCACGATGGAACCTTTGAGCCGAGAGGCTCCTTCAGCACCCACATTTCCCTGCTACGCTCGTGCGCCATGTCCGGCTGCGACGCCTGGGCGCTCAGCCCCGAAGAGATCCGAACGTTGCTGACGCAGCCGTCCGGCGCGGCCCCATTTGCGGCGCTGCAGCGGCCATGGCTGTGGGATGCGGGGGGACCCGTGCTGTCGTCCCGCGCACGGCTGCTGCTGCGAGCGAAGGGCCTTGCGCTGCCCGCGCTCGAGATCTCGCCCTCGGCCGACGGGGCGACGAAGCTCCTCTGCGCGTTTGGTGACGATCGCGTCGAGGCCGTGCACATGCCGCGCAAGGAGCGCGTCACCTTGTGCTTGTCGAGCCAGGTGGGCTGCGCCATGGGCTGCGGCTTCTGCGCGACCGCGAGCATGGGCTTTCGGCGGCACCTTTTCGCGGGGGAGATCGTGGCACAGGTGCTCACGACGCTGCGCGCCTGCGGGCCGCGCCATCCCGGTCAGCTCACGCTGGTGTTCATGGGCATGGGCGAGCCCTTGCACAACCTCGACAACGTGGGCCGCGCGATCGAGATTCTGTGCGAGCCGCAGGGGCTCGGCCTCTCGCCGCGACGGATCACGGTCTCCACATCTGGGCTGGTTCCCGAGATAGATGCGCTCGGCCGCTTGTCACAGCGGCCGCTGTTGGCGCTGAGCTTGAACGCGACCACCGATGCCCTGCGCAACGAACTGATGCCCATCGGGCGCCGCTACCCGTTGGCAACGCTGGCCGCCGCGCTGGCGCGTTTTCCGCTGCGCGCCCGCGAGCGCATCACCCTCGAGTATGTGTTGCTGGCCGAGGTCAACGACAGCGACGCGGACGCCGAGCGCCTCGCCGATTTCGGCGCTGCCTTCCCGCACCACATCAACCTCATCCCCTTCAACGAGCACCCCCACGCGCCGTTTCGCGCGCCGAGCGAGGCTCGCATCGACGCCTTTGCGAAGGCAATCTTGGCGCGACGCCGCACACTCATCACCGTGCGCCGCTCACGCGCGCGAGACGTGCAGGGCGCCTGCGGACAACTCGTACAGCTCCACGCCGCGCGACACTCGCAAGCCCGCGCGTAGAGGGAGCGCGCCGAGACGCAGCGCTCCGAGACGCAGCGCTCGTTCTTCGATTTTTTGGGGGCCCTCGCTGTAACGAGTGTGTTGTGCGACCGAGGGCCCGCTAGGTCACCGAGCGAACGCAGCGGAAGGCAGCAGCC
>JAEUAF010000629.1 GCA_019695485.1 Sorangium sp. | reverse complement strand
ATTCCCCTGGTAGCGTTCGAGGTGCACGAATGTCACCCGGTAACCGGCGCCGAGCCGCACGTTGCCCGGTAGACTGACGGCGAGCGCGGGTGTGGCTTCGACGAACAGGAGTCGCGTCGTATCTTCCATGCCGTTGGCAGACGAGTACGTCGCGCCGGAGGACGCGATCGGATACAACCCGAGCCCAGCGGAGAGCCAGCGATTGATGCGGAACGCGCCGCCGACCAAGAAGAACGGCGCGACCGTAGTGTCCGACTCGACGTTGCGTTCCGTAATACTCGGGCTCGCGTGGAGCTTGCCGAGCAGCAGCGAAAAATCGACGAGGCCCGCCACGTGCGGCACGTGCGCCAGCCCAGCCGGATTATGAAATAGAGCGGACGGATCGTTGACCAAGCCGATGGCCGTGCCGCCCTGTCCGATATGGCGAGCGCTGTACAACATCGGTGTGTCGTAGCCGCCCGCCGCGGCGTGCGTTGAGCAGAGGAACATTGCGCTCGCGAGTAGCCCCTTCACGAAGAAGGGGCCTCGTCCGCGCCGAGCGGGTGCGACGCCGAATGAGCTCAAATCCCGCCCGCGCCGCCATTCCCGCCGGCGGTTTGCCCGGCGCCCGACATCGGGCCCTCACCGGCACTGCCTGGTGCGCCTGCGCCAGCTCCGCCTTGGCTCGTGTGCCCGCCGCTGGTGCTGCCTCCGCTGCTGGCGCCGCCGGTGCTACTGGCGCCGCCGCTGCCTCCCGACGCGGTGGGAAGCGGCAACCCGCTACAGGTGTAGAACGCGGCCGCGCAACCCTTCTCGACGCGGCACGCCGCGCAGTCGGGGGTGGACCCCGCCGCGCAAGTGGCTAGGCAATTCGCAGCGGAGCAACCTACGTCCGCCACGTAGCAGCCGGTACAGCCGTCACTCAGTGAGGGGGTCGTATTCTTCTTCAAGCACTCGGTGACGCAGGTCGGAAGCGTCGCCGGGTCCGTACTTTGTGACAAGCAAGAGGTGCCGCAGTCGGCGGACGTCTTCACCATGTCCGTTTTGCAGATCGTGTCGGTATCGGCAGTGCACTTGCCGCTCGTCGTTTTGGCCTTGAGCGTGGCCGTCGTAGCGTCCGCGTACGGGAACTTGCACTGCACGGCAGAAGGCGTGGAGTCGTCGTCGCCGCAGGCCATGGCCAACGCGATTGCCGCAAAGGCAGGTGAAAGCTTCAACAAACCTCTCATATTCCCGATTCTCCCTGCGGCTGACGCCGCTGCTAAGCGCCTCTCGCCGACTTTAGTGCGGCGTCGAGGCTAGGCATTGGCTCGGATTTTCGCGTGAAATCTCACGCTGCCCGAGCAAGGCTTCCCTGAGTACTGCGGGACTATATACCAGAGGCGACGGCCCACCCAAGAGTCTGCGGGTGGCGCTCCTGCGCGCCCCAGGGGCGCCTGCCCGGGCAACGGGCGCCGGGGTGGCCTCTGACGTCTAGTTCGGCGGCAGCGCCCAGTTTAGGCTAGAGCTTCCGAATGGACGACGCATTGCGCACGGAACTCGAAGCAGCCGCGTTTCGCAGGCTCCTACTGCACTTTCGAGAGCGCTCGGACGTGCAAAACATCGACGTCATGAATCTGGCCGGGTTCTGCCGAAATTGCCTGGCAAAGTGGTACCGCGCCGCCGCCTCCGAGCGCGGCATCGAACTCAGCGACGAGGCCGCTCGTGAGCACATCTACGGCATGCCTTACGCCGAGTGGAAAGCCAAATACCAGAAGTGAGGGGCGAATCGGGCTCTGGTCATCGCTTGCCACGCCTCGAGCAGCTACTGCTCGAAGAGATGAAAGCCCTGTTCGAAGCCGAGCTATCGGACCCAGCGCTGTCCGGCGTTGGCCCAATCGCCGTGACGCTGTCACCTGACTACCGTCACGCGCGCGTGCACTGCGTGGTGCTCGGGTCGAGCGCGTCGCGGGGGGAAATTGAGCGGGCGCTGGCCCGGGCAAATGGTTTCGTGCGGCGCCGGGTCGGCGAGGCGATCGAGCTGAAGCGCCTACCGGAAATCGGCTTTGTCGTGGTCGCCGAGCGCGCCGAGTGAAAGGTGGCGCCCGCAACCAGGCGCCCCGGCTAGGCCCCCCTCCGTCAACATCTAGCGCGGATTTCCCGAGGTATGTGCGGGTGCGCAGCGGGTAGCCCCCGCCTTAGCGCTTGGCCCGTCGGACGGGCCGGCGAGTCCCGCGAAGAAGTTCAGCGAGCACACAACACCTTTACCTTGTGGCTCCCTTGGGCTTTGATGAGCAGCCGTCATGTCGACAAAGTTAAGTGGAGCGAGTTCGTGCGTGTCTCTCGCTCGGCGCGCCTGGGTGCTGCTGCCGAGTCTTGCGCTGATCGCATGCGGTGGCGCCGCGATCCCCCAAGAACAACTGACGTCCGCTCAGGCTGCCCTCAAAGGCGCAGAGGTGGCGGGGGCAGGGGAGGATCCGAAGGCCGCCTTGTACTTGAAGCTCTCGCGCGAGCAGCTCGAGAAAGCCAAGGCGTTGATCGCAGACTCCAAGAACGAGGAAGCTGCGCGCGTCCTCGACCGCGCCCAGGCCGACGCTGAGCTGTCGTTGGCGCTTGCCAAAGAGGCGACAGCGAAGCGTGAGGCGGCCCAGGCACGTCAACAGTCCGAAGAGCTCAAGCAGAGGATTGGAAAATGAGCGAACGAGCGAACACCTTCCTGCGGTCGTGCGTGAAACGTGCGGGTCGCGCGCTTCCGCTGTGTACAGCGCTGACATTGGCCGCCTGCGGCGCGGCCGTGCCGCCGAAAGAGCTGATGGATGCGCGTTCGGCGTACACGCGAGTCGAGAAGGGGCCGGCGGCCAACCTGGCGCCCGCAGAGCTCGACACCGCGAAGCAGGCGCTAGCCCGAGCCGAAGGCTACTTCAACGACGACGGCGACTCGCCGAACACACGCGATCAAGCGTACATCGCGGAGCGCAAGGCGCTGGCGGCCGAAGCGCAAGCCGGCCTCGTGCAAGCCGAGCGGGATCGCGCTTCCGTCGACGAAGAGTTCAGGAAAGCTCAGCTCGCGACCATCGATAAAACCAAGGCCGAGCTCGACGCAGAGCGCCGCGCCAAGGAAGCGACCAAGGCCGAGGTTGCGCGTACGCAGGACGAAGTCGCGCGGCAAAAAGACGAGGTCGCGCGTCAGAAGGACGAAGTCGCGAAGACCAAGGCCGACCTCGCCGCTGAAAAGAAGGCGCGTGAAGACGCCGAGAAGCGTGCTGCTGCCGCGATGGCGAGCCTGGCCGAGGTCGCGAAGGTCAAGGAAGAGGCGCGCGGCGTGGTTATTACGCTGTCGGGCTCGGTGCTATTCGCGACGGGCAAGAGCGACCTCTTGCCGATCGCCAAAGACAAGCTCAGCGAAGTTGCAAAGGCCCTCAAGGATCAGGGCTTCAAGGCGATCGTCGTGGAGGGCCACACCGACTCGGTCGGGAGCGCCACCAAGAACGAGGAGCTGAGTCTCAAACGTGCCACGTCCGTGCGCGAGCACCTCGTGAGCCAGGGCATTCCGGCGGAGAAGATCAAGGCCGTAGGGCTCGGGTCGAGCCGGCCAGTGGCCGAGAACAACACGCCGGACGGGCGTGCGAACAATCGTCGCGTCGAGATCGTCGTCACCCCCGATCGCTGAGGCTCGCGCTGAGCGCTGCGTCCAGGGCCGGATCGCCGGCCCTGTTGGCTTACTTGCGATCGCTGTAAAGATCAGCGGGATTGCGCTTCGCCGCTGAAGGCGGCGTCGTCGCTGGCGTGGCTGCAGGCGCCGCGGTTGGGCTGCGTTCCGTGGGGCCCGATTTGGCAGGGTGCGCTGCCGCCCCTTTCGGGGGCGGGGCGACACGCGCGGCAGCGTGAGCGACGCTGCTTGGTGCTGGCGCGGTCTCCACGCTGGGAGGTGCGCCGCTCGCCGAAGTAGGGGGTAAAACCTTGGGAGGCTCCGGCGGGGGCGTGAGCGGCACGTTCACCGGAACACTGGCGGACGCGGCGCTCGCCGAAGCGGCTGGCGCGCCGAGGTCGGAGCGTGAGCGCGCGACGAACACGGCCGCCCCAGCGCCACCGACGATCAAGAGCGATAGCCCCACCGCGAGTGGCGCGCGTCGCTTGGTGGTCGCCGCGGTTTTACCCCACGCGCCTTGCGTGCCGCCGGGACCGCGCTGACTGCTCTCGGCGCCGAGATCGAGGGCGCTGTTCGAGATCCCGGCGCCGGAGATCACCCGCGAAATGCGTTCCACCGAATTGCGTCCGGTGCGCGAAGCGAAGGGCCACAGGGCAGCGGCGAGCTCGGCGATGTTGGCGAAGCGCCGGCTCGGTTCCTTCTCGAGGCTACGGCTCAGCACGGCCTGCAGTGCTTCCGGCGCATCGGGCCGCACATTGCGTAGCGGCGGCGCCGATTGCTGAAGAATCATCGCGCAGAGCTGAGGCATCGTGTCCGCGATGAAGGGCACGTGGCCAGTCAAAAGCTCATACAAGATGACGCCGAGCGCCCAGATGTCTGTGCGCACGTCCACGTTGCGCGACGAGGCCATCTGCTCGGGTGACATGTAGAGCGGAGAGCCCATCACGGTGGTCGTGCGCGTCATACCGAGATCCGCGCCGGAGCCAGCGAGGCCGGTCACCTTCGAAATCCCGAAGTCCAGCACCTTGATGCAGGGGCTGCCATCCGCGCGACGCGTGTGAAACAGGTTCGCCGGTTTGAGATCGCGATGAATGATGCCGAGCGCGTGAGCCTCGGCCAGCGCCTCCGAGGCTTGCAGCACGTAGTCGACCGCCTCTTCGACGGGTAGTGCGCCCCGCTGTTGGATGAGGCCGCTGAGGTCAGTACCTTGCAGGTACTCCATCACCATGTATGGACAGCCCGTCTCCAGCGTGCCCACGTCCGTGACGCGCGCCACGTGTTCGCTCTTGATCTTGACGGCGGCGCGCGCCTCGCGTGCAAAGCGGGCCACTGCCTCTTCATTTTCGAGCGCTTGGGGCAGCAAGAACTTGATGGCCACGCGCTCGTCGAGCTGGACGTGCGTCGCCTGAACCACGACGCCCATTCCGCCTTGCCCAAGCACGCGCTCGATCCGGTATTTCCCAGCTAGGATTTCGCCGGGCTGACCCATGAAGCCGTCCAAATCATCTCCTCGGGCGTCGACGTGGCTGCCGCCGCCGGCGCTCATGTTAGCGCAACCTACGTTCGCCGCGGGGGGCTTCTCCCCCGTCAGCTGCTCGAGGTCACGATCTTTTCGGGTGCACGTCCCGTCGTGAGACGTCGGTGTGTGACTTTCTTCAGCCGACGAGCTGTTGCCGCGCCGCTGCGGATGGGCGACTCGCGTGC
>JAEUAF010000595.1 GCA_019695485.1 Sorangium sp. | reverse complement strand
GCGCGAGTAGCGCGGGTGGCGCCTCGTCGGTTCCAGGTGGAGGTGCTTCGACAACTCTCAGGGGTGGTAGCGGGGCGCAGGCAGGCGCACCCATCGGCGGAGACGGCAATCCGATCGCTCAAGGCGGCTCGGTCGCTTTCGGCACGACCGCGGGTGCGGGCATGATCGGCGGCAATCCGAGCACTGCGAACGGTGGCACCTTCACGGACGGCGGCACTCCGCCGAGCACGGCAGGCGCCGTGGGCTTTTCGGGGCCGGCGTCGGCGGTGAGCGCACTTCGCAAAGTGAAGAACGTGCTGACCGGGCTGGCCCCGACCGACGCGGAGCTTGCTCAGGCCAAGGACTCGGCGGGCCTGCGCGCGCTGATCGACGCCTGGATGATGACTCCGGAATTCCAAGACAAGATGCTGTTCTTCTTCGCGAATACCTTTCAGCAGACTTCGCTGGCGGTGCTCGATTTCGAATTCCAGCTCCGCAAACGGCCCGGCGCGTTCGACCTGTCGTACGCCATCTTCGGGGACACCGCGTTTCCGATGCTGTTCAAGAACATGAAGGAGAGCTTCGCGCGCACCGCGTTCGCCATCGTCGCCTCGGGCAAGCCGTTCACCGACGTGTTGACCACGAACCAGTTCATGATGACGACGGCGCTGAAGAGCCTCTACATGCAGATTGAGGCGCCCTACGACATCCACACCATGACGTTCCAGTACAATCACGGAACGCGACCGGCCATCGAGGACACGCTGAATTCGAGCAGCTCGAACTACATGGTGTTCGGCTATGCGCCACCCACCAAGAGCACGGGCCGTACCTTCAGCGGGACCTGCGCCGGGGATTCCACGAAGGTGTCGACCTATCCTGGGAACACGTACCTATTTCAGATCTTGCTCGGGTCGGTGCCGCGCGATTCGTCCAACAACGGCGCCGGCACGACGCAGCTTGGCTGCATGGAGCATGCTGCGAAGCCCTACTTTACCGATACGGATCTCAGCGATTGGCAGCTCGTTACGATCAGTAGCGGTACGCCCATCAACCCTTGGGATTTGCCGAAGCTGCGCGCGTCGGCGGGGGCGCTGCCCTCGAAGTTGCCCCGCGTGAGCTTCTTCTCGACGCCGGCGTTCTTCGCAGTCTGGAATACGAACGACGCCAATCAGCATCGGGTCACGGCCAACCAGGCGTTGCTAGCGTCGCTCGGGATGGGCTTTACCAGCGCCGGGGCGAACATTCCGTTGCCGCCGACCACCACTGCGGTGAACGGCACTCACGCCGTCGACGGCACGATTTGCTACGCCTGCCACAAGAGCCTCGATCCGATGCGCCAGTTTTGGGGCAACTTCTACGACTACAACGACAAGGGCGAAGGCAAGAAGAGCAGCGGTGCGGCGAGCTTCGGCTTCGCTGACGTCACTCAGAACGGAACCTCGTTGAGTGACTTCGGGAAGCTGATCGCGCAAGTGACCGACCAGCAGGTGGACGGCAACGTCGTCAATCGCTTCGCGCTCGAGATGACCCAGAAGCTCTGCTTCTTCGGCAACTCGTCGAAGTGTGAAGAGACAGATCCGGAAATGCGGCGCATCGCGTTGCAGTTCCAGACGGCGAACTACGATTTCCGCGTGCTGGTGCGCGAGCTGTTCTCGTCGCCCTTGGTGACGGCGGCGGCGTCGACGGCGACCTTCGACGCAGACGGTGTGACGATCAGCATCACTCGCCGCGACCAGCTTTGTACGGCCCTGTCGAACCGGCTCACCAAGCCCGATCTCTGCGAAATTGCCATGCCGACGCCGACCGACGTAACCACCGCCATGAATCGCCTGGCTGGCGCGTTGCCCGCCGACGCGTTCAGCCGCGGCACCGAGTACCCCGTGACCGCGCCCGACCCCAACCTGTTTTATCGCGCGGCGAGCGAGCTCGTGTGCGAGGCGATTGCAAGCAAAGTCGTCGACGCCACCACCGGGTCCGTCTTCTCGAGCGCGAACCCGACCACAGCCATCGAAGATTTGGTGAGTCGCGTGATGGCGCTGCCTCCCACCGATCCCAAACATGCGGGTGCGGTGCAGGTGCTGACGACTCATTTCAACAACGCGAAGAGCAGCGGCGGAGCTAGCGCGACCAACGCCATGCGCTCGACCTTCTCGGCTGCCTGTCAGTCACCCTCCTCGCTGGGCCTCGGGATTTGACCTTGAAAGCGCACATGCAGAACCTCAATCGACGCAACGCCGTAATCGCAGGGCTGCTGGGGGCGGGCTTCGCCGGCCTACGTGCTGCGGCCACTGGATTGCCAGCCTGGTTTCTCGCGAACCCGCGCAAGGCGAGCGCACAGGACATGGCCTGCGCCATCACCGCCAAAGACAAGATGCAGTACTTGGTGGTTAGCGCCTCGAGCGCGGGCGACTCCGTGTCTTGCAATGTGCCTGGCACCTACGAGGCGGCGGCCATCATTCACCCCACACAGGCGGAGTTTGCGGCAACGACCTTCACTTTGGGCGCGAAAAGCGTGTCGGCCGCGCAAATTTGGTCGACCTTGACCGACGCGGTGAGGAGCCGCACGAACTTCTTCCACCACATCACCGGCGGCACCGTGCACGGCGACCACCCCAAGGTGATGCGCTTGATGGGGCGCTCTGCCGGCGGCGAGATGTGGCCTTCGATCTACGCGAAGCACCTCGCAAAGTGCCTCGGCACCGTGCAGGCGGAGCCCGTCGCCGTAGGCACGGGCGGCAACGCCCTCGAGCAGATCACGTATTCCGGGCGCACGCTGCCGACGATCACGCCCATGCAGCTGAAGCAGTTGCTGACGGGCTCGAAGACGGACCCGCTGGTGAAGCTTCGCGCAATTCGAGACCAAACCCTGAACGACCTGAACGCGCTCTTCAAAGACGGTGGCACCAAGGAGCAAATCGCATTTCTCGACGCCATGGCCATGAGTCAAGCTCAAGTTCGCCAGTTGGCGGACAGCCTCTCGACCACGCTGAACGCCATTGCCGACAATAGCGTGGGCGGGCAAGCACTGGCTGCGGCGGCGCTGATCTCGGCCAAGGTCACGCCTGTGGTCACGCTCCACGTGCCGTTCGGTGCCGACAACCACGATGACGCCAACCTCTACGATGAGTGGTTCGATCACACCGATCACGGCGGCGCCAAAGCCGGCGTGCCGGGTGTTCAGGCGGTGATGGACGCGCTTGCGTCGCTAAGCCTGACGGACAGCGCGACTTTTGCGACGATGAACGTGTTCGGCCGTGACCTCAGCGGTACGTCGAAGGTTTCGAGTCGCGCAGGCCGTGACCATTTCGGCAATCACTCCTGCATGATCATGATCGGCAAGAACGTGGCGCCCGGCGTCACCGGTGGTTGCACCCAAATTTCGAGCAGCGTCTACGGTGCGTCCGACATCGACTCGGGGACCGGCGCCTCGCTGGCCAGCGGTGGGGACATTCCACGCGCCGATACGCACGTGGCCGCCGCCAAAACCCTGGGCGTCGCGCTTGGTATCGACGCTGGTTTGCTGCAAGGGGACTTCACCGACAGCGGCAGCGTGAAGTACGTGAAGGGCGCGCTCAACGGCGTCGGCTGAACGAAGCAACCGGGCTCGCGCTCCCCGCCGCGACCCGCCGTTCGTCCGCCACGGCGGTGCTTGAGCGCGGGCTCGCGCCCTACTTCGAGATCGGCCCCGAACTCGACATGGGGCCCGAACTCGAGGTGGGGCTGGAGCTCGAACCGGAGCCTGGGGCCGGCGGACGGCTCGAGCGACCCTGGCGCTGGAGCAGCGCGTCGAAGCTTACCGCCAGCACGTAGCAGGCCAGGCCAAGAATGCCGATCGCCTGCCCGATCGACATCGCAAAGACGACCGGGATTGGCCAAGGCAGCAGCACCGAAAAGGCCATGCACACAAGGCCGATCAACGACAGGATGCAGGCAAGATTGATGAAGCGGCGCAACGGCCAGCGCTTGAGCAGCGCAATCAAGAACGTCATGGGGCCACCGCGTGCGCGCTGCTCGCGCTCGCCGGAATTTCATTGGTCGGCGACGCCTCCGTTGCCACCGCGGCTGACTTGGCGGGCGCTCCTTCTGCCGTCGACCCGCCATGCGCCCCGCGTCCCACGCGGGCCTCGGACTTCGGCTTGCTGAAAGGGTGGGCATAGCCGTGACAGCCGGCGCTCACACAGCTC
>JAEUAF010000472.1 GCA_019695485.1 Sorangium sp. | reverse complement strand
GCAAGCACCTTTTCGCTCGACGTGACCGCTTCCGAGTGTCGGTTTTCGGTTTCGAGTTTCATTTCTCCCTAGAGGCTCCCGTGGCGGGCGCGCTCCGCTTCGCGCGGATCGTGGCCCCGTGCCGAGTGACGCCGCGCACCTCATTCGTGAGGGCACGCTCACACTCTGGACGAACGGCCTGGATCAATGGCACATTAGGTGAAAGAGGGTCGAATCACTGGGGCGGCACGCCCCACATGCGCAGTGTTCGTGACGGGACGTCGTTGCGGCGGCGCTGGGGAATTGAAAAGACGGTGACGCACTCCGACACGAAAGAGGACCGCGCGCGACGTTTCCTCGCCGCAGAAAAGGGGCAAAATTCGTCGTTGCCGACAGAGCGTGCCTTTACGGGGAAGGTCCTACTCTTGATGGCAGCGCTGGATTTGCCATTCAAGATCCTCGTCGTCCGCGCCTACACGAACGCCGCGGCTGCGCTCCGCCCCCAACAGCCGCTCTCGGTCGCGCAGCTCGACGCTCTGGGCGTCGCATTTCTGGCCGTCGGCCTCGTCGTGACTTGGACAATCTTGCGGCCAGTCGCGCGTTGGCTGAGGGTGGCGGCAGCGGGCCCGGTCTCCATCCAGTCCATCCGCGACGCGGGGGCCCGGCTCGATGCCCTCCCCACTTGGCTCGGGCTCGGCTGGGCCATCCAATGGACCTTGCTGTTCACGACGGCTACACTGCTGAGTGGCCTGCCCGTGTGGGCGCCCTCCATCGCCCTGTTCATTGGCACGTTTGCGCTTACCGCCACGGTCTCTGGAGGAGTCATCGTGCTGTGGCTGATCGCCCCGTTGGTGCGTCAGAACTCGCTCATCGCGCAAGCCAGGCACATCGAGATTCCACTCGCGCCGCGCCGACTCCGACGGCAGCTGGTGGCATTTAGTTTGTCGCTGGGAATCGGACCAACGCTCTACCTATCGAGCGCGGCGATTACCGACCGACTGGCCCCGATGCCCGCGAGTCGGCTCGTCTTCACCATCCTACTCTTGCTGGCCACGGTCGTTGCCTTCACGACGCTGTGTGCGTGGTTGGTCGCGAGCGTCATTGCTCACCCCATCCGTGCGATGACGAAGACGATCGCAGAAATTGCCCGACTGGGAGACGTCTCCCGCGTCGGGCGGGTGCCCCGCCAACGCCGTGACGAGATTGGCGATCTCGCTGAGGAGATCAACCGCATGATCGAGCGGCTCGAACAGAGCGAGCGGCAGCGCGCAGCCGCCAGCGACGCGCTCCAACAGCTCAACCTCACCCTGGAAGAACGCGTGCAGGAGCGCACGGCACGGCTGCAGCAAGCCAGCGACGCACTCGGCCGCGAGATGTCCGCACGACTCAAGATGGAGCTCGACCTTCGCCAAGCTCAAAAGCTCGAGTCCGTCGGGCGACTGGCCTCCGGCATCGCTCACGAGATCAACACACCTCTGCAATTCGTTACTGACAGCGTGCACTTCGTACGCGACTCCACGCGTCAGCTCACTCGACTGATCTCGGAGTACCAGGCAGCGTTGGAGGCGCTCAGCCGCGGCGAACCGCTGGAGCAGCTACGCTCCGAGCTCCGGGAGAAGGAAGAAGCTGCCGACCTCGAGTACGCCAGCGAAAATCTGCCTGCCGCGCTAGAGAGTTCGCTGGAAGGTCTGAGTCGCGCCTCGAGCATCGTTCGCTCGATGAAGGAGTTTGCTCACCCAGATCAGAAGGACATGGTCGCCGTGGACCTGAACCACGCGATCGAGACCACGCTCACCATCGCGCGCAACGAGTACAAGTATGTCGCCGACGTAGAAACCGACTTTGCCGATCTCACGCCTATCAACTGCTACCCGGGAGAGATAAACCAAGCTGTTCTCAACATCCTCGTCAACGCCGCTCATGCCATTTCGGATGTCGTTGAAGGGACCGACAAGCGGGGCCTGATCAGCGTTCGTACGTTCATGGCTGGGGAGGATGTCGTGATCAGCATTCGCGACACGGGCGGGGGGATCCCGCTCGACATTCAGGATCGTATCTTCGACCCTTTCTTCACGACGAAGGAGCTCGGGCGGGGCACTGGGCAAGGACTCGCCATCGCGCGTTCCGTGTTGCGCGACAAGCACGGCGGCGATCTCCGCTTCGAGACCGAGGTCGGCCGCGGCACGACCTTTCTTTTGCGCTGGCCTGCGGCGGGTAGTCGACGACGCGCAGGGCAAAGCGTCACCCCAATCAGCGATGCTCATTCAGAATGAGGCGTATCAACGCTCGTCGACGCATGGCGTGCGTCGTAGTCCAGCACATCCCGCACCTTTGCTAGCAGTGGGTTTGGGGTGACAGGCTTCTGAATGAAGTGCATGCCCGCATTGAATACGCCGTGGTGTACGATGGCATCGTCCGTGTAGCCCGACATGAAGATTACCTTCATCTTGGGGCGCAGCCGGTGGACTCTCTCCGCTAGCTCGCGACCGTTCATGCGCGGCATCACGACGTCGGTCAGCAGCAGGTGGATCGTGCCGTGAAATTGTTCACAGATCACCACGGCGTCTCCTGCGGACGCGGCATCGAGGACAGCGTAGCCTTGTCGCTCGAGGATGGTCTTGACCACCGTGCGAACCTGTTCGTCGTCCTCCACCAACAACACGGTCTCCGCGCCACGCGGGCCAGGGCCGTTCGCTTCCGGTGCTTCTGACGCGCGTGGCGGCCCGTCCACGCGGGGCAAATAGACCGTGAAGGTTGCCCCTTCGCCAGGCCGGCTGACCACGGAGACCTCGCCCCCGCTCTGCTTGACGATGCCGAAGACGGTCGACAGTCCGAGCCCCGTGCCTTTCCCAACGCCCTTGGTAGTGAAGAACGGCTCGAAGATTCGCGATTGGATTTCGGGGTCCACGCCGATTCCGGTGTCGCTGACGCTGATGGCCGTGTAGCGCCCAGGTTCGAGACCAAGCTTCTCACTGCCCGGGTCCACGCCGACCTGAACGTCGCTGGTTTTCACCGCGACTCGCCCACCATCGGTCATCGCGTCGCGGGCGTTTACCACCAAGTTTATGAGCACTTGCTCGAGCTGTCCAGGATCTACGTGCACGCGGCCCGTCGCCGATAACGCGAAGCTGAGCTCGATGTTCTCCCCAATCAGGCGTTCCAGCATCTTGCCGAGCCCGTCGATCGTCTCGTTGACCTCGAGGATGCGCGGAGCCAGCACCTGCCGGCGACTGAACATCAATAGCTGTCGCGTCAGGCTAGCGGCGCGCTGGCTCGCTTCGGCAATTTGCTCCAGGTCAGCACGCATGGGGCCGCCCGCAGGGGCATCCTGCAAGAGCATCGTGCTGTAGCTCAAAATCACGGAAAGCAGGTTGTTGAAGTCGTGAGCCACGCCGCCGGCGAGCTGCCCAATTGCCTCCAGCTTCTGAGACTGACGCAGTTGTTGAGCCGTGCGCGCGAGCTCTTCTTCCGTACGCTTGCGCTGCGAGATATCTTGCAAGACGCAAATGAAGTACTTGGGGGTCCCATCCTCGACGCGAACCAAAGACATCGTAAGATGCACCCATACGGTCTCCGCGTCGGAACGTGTGCAACGCTTCTCCAGCGAGTAAGTCGTGAGCTCGCCGCTCTGCATTTGGCCCATAGCCTTGAGGTCGGCGGCCAAGTCCTCCGGGTGAGTCACGTCCTGAAACGAGCGTTGCAACAGCTCGCCGCGCGAGTAACCAACGATTTCGCACAAATGTTGGTTGACCTCGAGCCAGCGCCCGTCGGGCGCGATGTGCGCTACGCCAACGGCTGCTTGTTCGAAGGTCGAGCGAAAGCGAGCTTCACTCTCGCGCAGCGCGCGTTCGCCTTCGCGCGCGCGAGTCATGTCGCGGAAGACCACTACGACCCCGCGCTGGCCACCACCTGCGTCGCGAATGGGCGCGTCGCCATCGGAGATGGGGAATTGCCGCCCATCGCGCGAGAGCAGCACGCCATCCTCGGCAAACTCGGTAATCGCGCTCACGTCGCGTGCCGCGTCGATTCGATGTTCGAGGCGCTTGCCGTTCACGTGGTCCACGACGCAGAACACCTCCTCGAGCGGGCGCCCGAGCGCGTCGCCCGGCTGCCAGCCGGTCAACTGACAGGCAACTCGGTTCATGCGCACGACGCGCCCGCTGGAGTCGGTCGCGATGACGCCATCTCCAATGCTGTCCAGGATGAGTTCCAGAAACGACGCCTGCTCGCGCGCCTCATGCTCTGCCTTCTCCTTTTCAGCGAAGGTGCTGGCGAGAGAGAGGGCTTGCGCAATTTGGTTACCGATCCCCTGCACGAAGACTTTCCAGTCCTCCTCGTGCGGCTCGCGAGCCCGCACCGCCGTGAACAGTGCGCCGACCGGACCATCTCGCAACACCAACGGTACGAGGATGGCGAACGTCGCCTCGCAGCTTCGAAGCACGCTTTCAGCCCACGCGCTTGGGAACTGGGGCGCAGCCAGCGCGCAGGGGCTCCCCGACGCAATCGCGCCACGCAACAAGTCGGTCCGACCGAAGAACGAGGCCAGGTCGTCCGTGGTGGCGCGGTCCCCGCGCGCGATCCGTCGAACGGCGAGCTCCTGCTTCTCGTTGAGGAGGTAGAGGGCACCCGCCGAGATCCCGCCGACATCGAGGCAGGCGGCCAACGTCTCGTCGAGCGCTGTCTCGAGGTCCTGGTGCCGGACAACTGCCTCAGAGATCCCGCTCAGCACCGCCAACTCGGCCGCGAGGGTCGAACAACGCTGCGCCAGACCACTGTTCAGGGTCACCTGCCGCTCGAGCTGGTGCACCACGCGCCCCGAACGCTCCCGCTCGAGCTCGAAAGGGGGCGTGAACGAGGACTGCACCACGGGCGCCGGTCCGCGCAACATTGCACGTAGCGCGGGAACGAGCTCGCGCTGATCGGGGGTTCGCACGATCAAGTCGTTCGCCCCGACGCGCCGTGCCAGCTCGCGATCCGACTCATCGACATAGCTCGAAGTCACCAACAAGACTGGTACGAGCCGAAGTTCGGGATCCTGACGTATCGCGAGCGCCAAGCCAAACCCGTCCAAGCGGGGCATCAGCACATCCGACACGACACCATCCGGCTTGTTGCGGCGGGCTGCCTCGAAGGCTTCTTGCCCATCGCGGGCGAGCTCGACCGCAAAGCCCATTCGCTCCAAGCGAAAGCGCGTCAACTTCAGTTGAAGCGGGTCGTCATCGGCGAGAATCAAGCGACGCCCGAGCCCCAGATGCTCCGGCGCCGTCGGTCCCAGCAAGTGCGATTCCAGAATCGGAACCAGGCGGGAGGGATCGATCGGCTTGACGATCACATCATCGAAGCCGAGCGCGGCAACCTGCGCCTCCTCGAACTTCGACAACAGTCCAGAGAAGGCGACGATGGAGGCATTCGCACCGTGCGGCAGCGCGCGCAAGCGCGTGACCAGCTCGAAGCCGTCGACATCGGGGAGCATCAGATCCTGAAGGATCAAGTCGACAGGTCGCGACCCGACGAGCCGGAGCGCGCTGCACCCATCAACGGCTTCGATCACCTCGTGGCCGCGAGTTTCCAGCGCGAGTCGCACCATCTTCCGCGTCAGAGAATTGTCGTCGACCAACAGGATCGTTGCTGACATCAGAAGCCCTTCGTGCAGACGCGAACCGCACAGCCGGCTTCACCCATGCTCGAGCCGAGCGTCGTCACTCGAGACAAGACGCGGCGTTGTAGTCGCCTCTCACGCGTGCGCAGTCGCTCTCCCTCCGGTTGGATCGCCGACACAGTTCCATGATCATCCCGTCGCTCGCCTGGCGCAAGGCACCAACTTCACGTGTCTTGTACGAGTCGCTCGAGGAGTCGGAGTCATTAGCGCCACATGCCGAATTCTTGACGCAAACGCGAGCGAGCCGGCGAAACTCGTCACCTTGTTCGAAGCATCACTCCAAGCAACTATGCTAGGTGAGAGGAAGGAAACCACAGGTGTCCTCGATAGATCGCGAAGGGGTCGCGCAACGGTCGCTGCTTGAGTTCGGCTCGAAACGGCTGACTGCGCTGTGTCGCGCGGCCGGCGAACCCCAGAGCTTCGCCGAGTACCTCGAGTTGTTCGAGGACATGCTTCGGTCCTGGGGCAATCGCCGAATTGGAGCGACGCCGCTCTACCCTTCTCAAGTCGCCGACGACGAGGCACCGTACGAGTTCGCAATCGCCGTCTCTGAGGGGGCTCCGGAGCTGCAATTTTACGTGGACCCGTTGGGAAAGGCCGGCACATTGCGCTCGAATATGCGAGTTGCGCGGGGTCTGCTCGAGCGCCTAGCGGCGGCGCGTGGCGTGCCTTTGGCCCGTCTGCGACTCGTCGAGGACCTGTTCTTCCCGAGGGACCCGCAGCCACCGTTCGCGCTGTGGATTGGGGCGTCCGCCGCAGCGGGGCGGCCGATAAAGCTCAAAGCCTACCTGAATCCACAGGTGCGCGGCGCCCAAACCAGCGTCGAAGTGGTGGCGGAGGCGCTCCGCCGACTCGGGTTTCAGCGCGCTTGGGAGCGCTTGCGTGGCGCGCTGTGCTCGCCCGGGCGAGCACACCACGACGAATTGGCGATCCTGTCGCTCGATCTCTCGAATGCCGAAAGTGCTCGCGCCAAAGTCTACATTCGCCACCACCACGCAACGGCCTCCGAGCTCGCGACGATCGCAGCTATCACGGGCGAACACAGTCCTGATCAAGTGCTCGAGTTCTACTCCCTGCTTTCAGGAGGCCGAGGCCCATTCACACGTAAGCCGCCCATCACCGAGCACACCTTCATGGACGCGGACAAGACCTGCCCCTCCGCGACAACCCTAGAGTTTCCTATCGGAGGGTATGTGGATACCGACGCCACAGCGCGTCGCCGCGTCCTGGAATTGCTGAAGACCGTCGGCTTGCCCGCGCTGACCTACGACAAGGCCCTTCACGCACTGGCCTTACGCCCGCTGGCAGAGGGCCGTGGCATCCACGCTCACGTCACCTTGCGTCGCGACCACGGCAGTCCGCGCGTGGGCGTCTATTTTGCGAGTGAAGCATACCTTCCAAGAACCCGGGGCGTTGCGGAGAGCACGCCGCCCTCCGCTTCCTATCAGGGCCCATAGACCGTAACTGAGGAAAGCAGCGTCGATGCAAGCCACGACTGAATCCGAGGAGCAGCTCCTTCACTACTACGACCAAATGATGGCTGGACACGCCTTCATCGGCGAGACGCTCGAGGCGTTCTACATCGCGCTGGGAGAGCTGATCGCGAAGCGTAGGCGCTCGCCGCGCATTCTCGAGCTTGGGAGCCACGCAGGAATCATCTCGGCATCCATTCTCGAGCGCTGGCCCAGCGCTCGACTCGTCGTCAGCGACGACGACGAATCGCTGATTGCGCTGTCACGCCGTCGGCTGAAGCGACACGACGTCGAATACCACACGGGTCCGCTGGAAAAGGTCGCCGGGCCTCTCGATTTGGTCGTATCCGTGGCCCGCCATCACCATCTGCCGCACGACTACCTCACGAAGCTCGCGCCCGCGCTGAGCGCAGACACCGTCTATCTCTTTGCGGACGAGTTTTGCCCTGAATACTGCGTCGGCGAGCACTTGGCGCGCATCGAACAGGCGGAGGTCATGCGCATGGCTGGCGGGTATGTCCTGACCAGCCGCGCGGAAGTCGAGGACTACGAAGCGAGCGGTGCGATTCCAATACTCGCCCGCCGCATGGAAACAGAGCGACAACGCGCCCTCTGGAGCTGGTATCGCTTCGTGGTAGACCACGCAGTGGAGCACGGCTATTTCGGCGTCGCTGTCGGCGAGCTCCAGAGCACGCACGACGACTTGATCACGGGCTCCGACGCCGAGCACAAGTTCAGCCCGGCGATCGTAGAGCGACAGTTCGCGCTCGCCGGATTTCGTCGTCTTTCGAAGCAGCTGGTTGGCCCGTCCGACGATCCAAGCAAGCAAAGCATGTTCGTATACGCTTTCTGTCTCGCCTAGCGACGAGCAGCTAGCTACGGTTCAGCCCGAAGCCAGCGCCAGGTAGGCGGCGACGACGCGAGGAAGGGTGCGCGTGTCGATGGGTTTCGTGATGTAGCCGCTGCAGCCGGCTTGCATGGCCCTTTCTTCGTCGCCCTTCATGGCCGAAGCCGTCACGGCAACGATCGGCACCCGCGCGTAGGTCGGTTTGGCTTTCAAGAGCCGCGTGAGCGTCAAGCCGTCCATCCCCGGCAGCTGCAGGTCCATCAAGATGAGTTTCGGCTGAAATGCCTCGAGCAGCGCGACCGCTTCGTCGGCGTCACCGGCCAATCGAACGTCATAGCCTTCGGTCTGGAGAACGTAGGCCAATAGCTTGGTGTTGCTCGGATTGTCGTCCACGATCAGGATGGGCGCACCGCTCATGGGTTGGGCTCCTCGCTGCCGCCTCTCGGAAGCAACGCCTCGAGAGCTCGGGAAAGGCGGGTGCCGTCGGCAACGCCCTTCTGCACTACGGCGTCGACCGCCGCCTGTAGGCCCAGCCGCTCATTCGTCGAGAGGTCTTTGACGGTCCAGATCAGAACGGGGATCCCCCGGTTCGTTGGAGATGCGCGAACCCGATCGAGAAATTCCAAGCCGCCCATCCCCGGCATGACGAGGTCGACGACGAGCGCGGCAGGCCGAACTCGTTCGAGCGCGCGCAGCGCGTCCGCGGCGTCCGAAAAACAGAGCGCCTCGCAACCCAACTTGGCCAGAGTGGCCTCCATCAGCCGCAACGAGCTCGGATCATCGTCCAGCACTAGGACGGGGCGCTCGCGCGAGGGAAGCGCGCCCAGTCGCGTGAGCGCACTCAGCAACGCTCCGCTCTCCAACGGTTTCGGCAAGACCTCCCCGATGGGAAGCGGCTCATCCCCGCGCCACCTGCTAGCAACGCCCGTCCCGATCACGGCGGGGGCATGCTTCCGCGTGTCACTCCTGACTAATCGCAACAGCAGCGGCAAATCCGAGCTGTCAGCAAGGTCGAGATCGATCGTCACAACCTCGTAGGCTCTGCCTTCCCAGGCTTTCAACGCCGCCGCCACACTGACAGCAACGTCGACCTGAAAGCCGAGGTCTCCCAGCAGTCGCGCCGTCACGTTGCGATCATGTTCTCCAGCCTCGACCGCCAGGGCGCAGCCGAGCCTGGGTCTGTCCGCGCGACGCTCCACCACCTCGACCTTGCCGAGCGGACGACGCGGCATCACCGCGAAGAAGATACTGCCCTGCTTCGGCGCGGGACGCATCCCAACACGGCCACCTTGCGCCTCGGCGAGCCGGCGCGTGAGAGCCAAACCGAGTCCGGTGCCGCCGTGACGCCTGGCGGCGCCGGAGTCGAGCTGTTGAAATGCCACGAACAAGCGAGGCATCCCTTCGGGGGAAACGCCGATGCCGGAGTCCTCCACCTCCAACCGAAACGAAGTCTCAGTGTCCGGTAGAATGCGCACCTCGATGCGCCCGCCGTCTTGCGTAAACTTCAGAGCGTTAGACAGATAGTTATACAGCACTTGCTTGAAGCGCGCCGGATCGAGCACGACATCGTCGACCATCGGATCGAAAACGAGCTCCACCTCTAGGCCTTTCTCCAGGCGAGTCGCGTGAAGGCTTTGGATGACCGCTCGAGCCAGCGCCGCAAGGTCGACCGGCTCCGGCCGAAACTCCATCTTGCCCGCCTCCACCTTGGCAAGGTCCAGCACGTCGTTGATGAGCCCCAGCAGGTGTCGCCCGCTGCTCAGAATGTCGGCCAAAAACTCCTGCTGCTTGCTGTTGATCTCGCCGACGCGCGCATCGTGGATCAACTCGGTAAAACCGATAATGGAGTTCAGGGGCGTTCGGAGTTCGTGGGACATACTGGCAAGGAACTCGCTCTTCAACCGATTGGCTTCTTCGATTCGCCGGTTCTGCGCCTCGAGGTCAGTGGCCAGCGCGCGCGCTTGCTGGAGGCGCTTGCGCTCGGTGATGTCTTGAACGTTGGCCACGAACCAAGCCACTTCCCCCCGTGAATCTTTGATGGTCGTCGCAACCAACTCGACGGGCAGCCGGCTGCCGTCCTTGCAAAGATGGACGGTCTCGACGACCAAACGACCGGTTTCGTGCGTGTCCACGGCGTGCGCTTCCATGTCGGCCTTAGTCTCCGGGCCCCAGAGCGTCGAGACAGGCGCACCAAGCAGCTCTTCAACAGTGTAGCCGTGCATTGCGGCGTAGGCGGGATTCACCGCCTGGAATCGGACGTCTTTCGTGGTCGCCAGGGCGACGCCCCAATTGGCGTGCTGGAAGATTCGCTCCCAGTGTCGCAACGCTTCCTCGCTCCGTCGCTCGTCCGTGACATCACGGAACACCAGCACCACGCCACGCAGCTCCCCGCTCGAGTGTCGAATGGGAGCGGCGCTGTCTGCGATCGGCCGTGCCGCACCGTCACGAGCGACAAGCACGGTGTGGTTCGCAAGCCCGACCACGACCCCTCGTTCCAGAACGCGAGCCACCGGACTTTCAACGGGCTCCCCCGTCGCTTCATTTTGGATTCGGAACACCTCCGCCAGCGGTCGACCCGCGCACTCACTCGAGACGTAGCCCATGAGCCGCTCCGCGACCGGATTCAGTCTAACGATGCGACCCGCAGCGTCCGTCACGACGACGCCGTCACCGATGCTATTGAGCGTCGTTTCTAGGTCTTCCTCACGCGCGCGGAGCTCGGATTCCTTGCGACTCAGATAGGCCTCCCCCACGACGTCAGCGCGATGGTCGGCAAAGTCATTCAGGGCCTGAAGAGCCGCGCAGAGTCGCGCTGGCTGCGCGGCAAAGCCTTCCACCAAGTGAGGAAGGACCTGGCGCACCGAAGCGCGAGCGAGGTCGCAGGCAGCGCGTAGGGTAGCGCCGCCCTCAGCGCAGACCGCCCCCTGCCGTGCGAGCTGGTTCCGGTAGTCAGACCAATCACCGCCCTTAGCGCGCTGGAAGGGCAGACTGGTTGGCGTATTCAGCTCGCCAAACAGAACGTCGAGATGGTCTCCGAGCTTGCCGAGCTCAGGATGCTGCGCCACCCAACCCCGGGAGTCGAATCGCCTCAAGTGTCGCTCGTAGAGTTCCCAGAAGTCCTGAAAGGCCGTGCGGTGCTCTTCGAGCTGCCAAGGTCTGCCATCCAAACCAAGCGGGAATGCGTCCATCTCCATGGGTGCCACCAGACTAACTCTTAGCAGCTTTTGCGCTGAGCCTCCCCAGTCGGTTAGCTGCCACGCTGGCGCTTCCCGCCACGCAAACAGAGCCCCACACTCTGGCGCTGCCGTCCCAAGTGCAGCGGGGGGCGAGCGCTCTCAACCCAGCGCGGACGCTGTCGGGCGCACTAACACTTCGAGCAAGTCGCCGTCTACTGAGAGTCGTACGTGAGAGTGGTGCGCTTCGTCTCGAGGCTGGATCGGGCAAACCTCGGGCAGACCGAGGCGGCTCGGGGGCGGGAACAGGGCCTTCAGATTGCCGGCGACGATGTTGGCGAGTTCGCGGCTGGTGTCCTCGAGATCACGCAGGCTGAGCGGAGAATCCACTTCGGAAAATACGCGGCTCGCGATGCGCAAGAGCAGCGCGCGTGACGTACCAACCCAAACCTCTCCTGACCAAGCTCCAGTGATGCCAACGCGAGCCCACAGACCGCTCGACGGCGATGCGCCCTGGGTCACCGCCACGTCCGCGCCCTCGCCGAAGATGCCTTCGCACAGAGCAATCACCAACGAGTGCACGTCTTCGGACAGCGTATCGTTCATTTCGCGGCCCCTTTCAGGCGGT
>JAEUAF010000560.1 GCA_019695485.1 Sorangium sp. | reverse complement strand
TGGTCGGCGTCGCGTACGGCGCCATCGCCGGCTACTACGGCGGTCGAGTCGATGACGTGATGATGCGCCTGGTCGACTTCTTGTATGGCCTGCCCTACATGTTCCTGGTCATCTTGATCATGCTGCTGTTCGCGGAGCGCGCGCGGGGCGAGCCATTGCCTGTCTTTCTGGCGCTCGGGCTCGTGCAATGGCTCACCATGGCGCGCATCGTGCGCGGGCAGGTGCTCGCGCTGCGCAATCAAGACTTCGTGCTGGCAGCGGAGCTACTCGGCGCGAGCGATGCACGCATTCTGTTTCGGCACATTTTGCCGAACGTGCTGGGCGTGGTCGTGGTGTACGCCACCTTGATGGTGCCTTCCGTGATCATCCTCGAGGCGTTCTTGTCGTTCCTCGGGCTCGGCGTGGCGCTCTCCTGGGGACAGCTCGCCGCTGATGGCATCGCGGTCGTAAACCCGGTGCACTCGTTCTGGTGGATTCTATTCTTTCCCTCGTTCTTCCTGGGCGTCACTCTGCTCAGCCTGAACTTCCTCGGCGACGGGCTGCGCGACGCGCTCGATCCCAAATCTCTCAGGTGAGTCGAGTCGTGGCGCTGCTTTCGGTCTCGGAGCTCGGTGTGGACTTCGTCACGCGCGGTAGCGGTGTGCGCGCGGTCGATCGCGTGAGCTTCGAGCTCGAGAACTCGGAGATCGTGGGACTGGTCGGCGAATCCGGATCGGGCAAGAGTGTGACCAGTCTGGCGCTGCTCGGGTTGTTGTCCGGAACCAGCGCCGTCACGCGCGGCGCGGCCCACTTCGGTGGGCAGGATCTGATGACGCTGTCCGACACCAAGCTCCGACACTTGCGAGGCAATCGCATCGCGCTCGTCTTTCAGGACCCGCTCACCAGCCTGAACCCCTACTTGACGCTCGAAGACCAGCTTTGCGAGGTAGCCGAAGTGCACCTCGGCCATCCGCACAAGCAGGCCCGCGAACGGGCGGTCGAACTCTTGACACGCGTCGGCATCGGCGACGCAGCGCGGCGCATTCGCGAGTATCCGCACCAGCTTTCCGGTGGGATGCGACAGCGCGTATGCATCGCGATGGCCCTGCTTTGCGACCCTGAACTCCTGATTTTGGACGAGCCGACGACGATGCTGGACGTCACCATTCAGGCTCAAATCCTGGATCTTTTGCGTGAACTGAGGCGCGAACGCAAGATGTCCATCTTGCTCATCACCCATGACCTGGGTGTCGTGGCAGAGCTCGCGGATCGCGTGCTCGTGATGTACGCGGGCCGCATCGTCGAATCCGCTCCGACGGCCGAGCTGTTCGCTCGCCCCTTGCACCCCTACACCGAGGCGCTGCTGCAAAGCACGCCGCGCATCGATCTGCCCCACGGCGGAACCCTACGACCCATCGCCGGATTGCCGCCGCGACTAAGCCTGGCCAAAGTTACGGAGTGTGTCTTCGCGCCGCGCTGCGCGCGCGTGCGCGTGGCGTGTCGCGAACGCGAACCGGAGCTCAGGCCCGAGTCCGCCTCTCACGCCCGCCGCTGCGTGCTTTCCGCGAGCGAGATG
Source organism: Sorangium sp. (assembly GCA_019695485.1). Taxonomy (GTDB): domain Bacteria; phylum Myxococcota_A; class Polyangia; order Polyangiales; family Polyangiaceae; genus PMG-095. The sequence continues at coordinate 4,861 of JAEUAF010000560.1, read as the reverse complement.
GAAGCGCCGATCCCGACGGAGGCGCGTGGCTGAAATCTCGAGGCCTCACGAACCGCTCTTGTCCGTGCGGGACCTCAGTGTCGAGTTCAGGACGCCCGGCGGCCCGCTGCGCGCGGTCGATGCCGTCAGTTTCGAGATTTTCCCGGGCGAGACACTGGCTTTGGTAGGCGAGTCGGGCTCCGGAAAGTCCACTCTGGCGCGTGCGCTCGTCGGCCTCTTGAAGCCGCATGCCGGTCGCATCGAGCTCGACGGCGCGCCCATCGCAGGTCTTTCTCGCGCTGAGTTTCGACCGTTGCGGAAGAAGCTCCAGCTCGTCTTTCAAGACCCGCACGCCAGCCTGAACCCACGCCTGAGTGTGTCCGCGACACTCTCCGAGGCTTTGATGCTCCACGGTCACGGCGATCGCCGCACGCTCGACGCTCGAGTGTGTGCGCTGCTCGCGCGGGTGGGGCTCGACCCCGCGCTGCGCCAGCGCTACCCGCACGAGTTTTCGGGTGGCCAACGTCAACGCATCAGCGTCGCGCGCGCCTTGGCGGTCGAGCCCGCGCTGCTCTTGTGTGACGAAGTCACCTCGGCGCTCGACGTCTCCGTGCAAGCCCAACTGATCGAGCTCTTGCGATCGCTGCAAACCGAATCGAAGCTCTCGTATCTGTTCATCACACATGATCTCGGCGTCGTGCGCTCGCTGGCACACCGCGTCGCGGTGATGTACCTTGGCCGAATCGTCGAACTGCAAGCGACGGAAGCCTTCTTCGAGCGGCCCCAGCACCCCTATAGTGAGGCGCTCTTGGCGTCGATTCCACGCTTACGCGCCGCAACCCACGGGGCCAAGCCGCGCTTGATAGGCGAGGTGCCATCCCCGCTCCATCCCCCCGCAGGCTGCGCCTTCCATCCGCGCTGCCCGCGTGCGTTCGAGCGCTGCGCGCGCGAGATCCCTGGCGCCTATGCCGTCGAAGCCGCGGGCTTCAGTCGCTGCTTCCTACGCGACCCTTCGAACTCGGCCCCGGGCTAGGCAACACCGAAAGCCTAACCGAAGCGCCCGGTGATGTAGTCCTCGGTGCGGCGTTCCTTGGGGCGCGTGAAGATGACGTCGGTGCGGTCGTGTTCGACGAGCTGCCCCATGTAAAAGAACGCCGTAAAGTCCGCGACGCGCGCCGCCTGCTGCATGTTGTGGGTGACGATGACGATGGTGTAGTTCTTACGAAGCGCGTGCATCAGCTCCTCGACGCGCGCCGTCGCGATTGGGTCGAGCGACGAACAGGGCTCATCCATCAGCAACACTTCGGGCTCGAGCGCGAGGCAACGCGCAATGCAGAGGCGCTGCTGCTGCCCCCCGGAGAGACTCGTCCCTTGGCGCGACAGGACGTCTTTCAGCTCGTCCCACAGGGCGACTTGACGCAAGGCCTGTTCAACGACGCTACTCGGGTCGGCAACGCGAAGCCCGTTGAGTTTCAGACCGGCCAGCACGTTGTCGCGAATCGACATGGTAGGGAACGGATTTGGCTTCTGGAACACCATGCCCACCCGCCGCCGCACACGCACGACGTCGACACTTGCATGATAGATGTCCTGCTCATCGAGCAACACGTGGCCCTGGGCGCGCGCGCCCGGGCCGACCTCATGCATGCGATTCAGACAGCGAATGAACGTCGACTTACCGCAACCGGAGGGGCCGATCACGGCGGTCACGCGCTTCTCGGCGATGGAGAGATCGATGCTGCGCAGAACCTGGGCGGCGCCGAAGTACGCGCTCAATGCGTGGGTGCGCATCTTCGCGTGGGATTCGCTCGCGCCCGCTTCGTCGCCAACGCGGGCCGCATTCGGATCCGCGTGCAGCGTGCGGCCCTTCGTCGACTCACGCTCCGACCGCGACGCCGGCAGCGCGCCCGAACTCGGGTGCGCGGGGTTCGAACCACGTGAACTCATCACAGCCGCACCTTCCGGCCAACCACCAGTCGCGCGCTGAGATTCAAGAGGAGCACTACCAAGATCAGCACCAACGCCGCTGCCCAAGCCTGCCGATGCCACTCGTCGTAGGGAGAAACGGCGTAGGTGTAGATTGCGACGGGCAAAGAAGCGGTGGGTTCATTCACCGACTCCGACCAGAATCGGTTGTTGAACGCCGTGAAGAGCAGCGGCGCCGTCTCGCCCGCGACGCGCGCAACGGCCAGCATGATGCCTACGGCGATCCCCGGCGCGGCGGTGCGCAACAGCACCCATAGCGTCGTACGCCAGGCCGACGCACCAAGTCCGAGCGCTGCCTCGCGCAGCGACTCCGGAACGAGCTTCACGAACTCCTCCGTGGTGCGGGCAACGCTTGGCAGCATCAGGAACCCGAGCGAGAGCCCGCCCGCGAGCGCAGAGAAATGACGAGTCGCCGTGACGACCAGCCCATACACGAAGAGCCCGACGGTGATCGACGGAATGCCGGACATGACGTCTGCACAGAAGCGCGCGAGCTTGGCGAAGCGAGTATGCTTGAATTCTGCGAGGTAGACCCCCGAAAGCACGCCCGCTGGGATCGCCAATAGCGCGGCGATGAGAACCAGCCTGAGCGTGCCCTGAATGGCGTTCGCCATGCCGCCACCCGCCTCACCCAGCGGCTTCGGGAGTTCGGTCAAAAAGGCCCAGCTGAGACCACCCGCACCACGCACGACCACGTAGCCAAGCACGCTCACCAGCGGCAGCAACGCGAGCAGCGTCGCCAGCAAGCACAGGGCGCGCACGCAGAAATCAACGACTAGTCGCGTTCGGTGCTGAGCCACTAGGCCTCCCCGCGCGCGGCCAAACGACCGACCCGCCAGACCAGAAGCCGCGCCACGATGTTGAGAGCAACAGTGATGAGAAAGAGCAGCACGCCGATCTCGGCGAGCGCGGCCAAGTGAAGATCTTCTGTCGCTTCGGTAAACTCGTTGGCGATCACGCTCGCCATCGTGTAGCCCGGCGCGAACAACGAGCTGCTAATCTCCGCTCGATTTCCGATCAGCATGGTGATCGCCATCGCTTCGCCAAGCGCGCGACCGAGACCGAGCAGCACGGCCCCAAACAACCCGGAGCGCGCATAGGGGAGCACGGCGATGCGCACCGCCTCCCAGCGCGTCGCACCGAGCGCCAGCGCGCCCTCACGCAGCGTGAGCGGCACCACGCCCAACACCTCGCGACTCACCGACGAGATGGTCGGCGTGATCATAATCGCCAGGATTACGGCGCCCGCCAGCATGCCGAAGCCATGTTGAGGCCCGGCGAAAAATGGCAGCCCGCCACAGCAACTCGACAGCAGCGGCTCGACCGAGTCACGCAGCCAAGGCACCAGCACGAAAGTCCCCCACAGGCCATAGACCACGCTCGGCACCGCGGCCAAAAGCTCGACCATGAAACCGAGCGGCCCTCGCGCTGCGCCCGGGGCAAACTCCGACAGATAGGTCGCAATTCCGAAGGATATGGGCACCGCGATCAGCAGCGCGAGCAACGAAGACAGCAGCGTGCCGAACACGAAAGGCAGCGCTCCGAACGAGCGATGCACGGGGTCCCAATTCACGCCGCTCAAAAAGCCGAATCCGAAGCTTGCGACGCTCAGCGCCGAGGCTCTGGCCATTTCGAAGCCCATGCCGGCGAGCAAGGCAACGATGGACAGCGCGAACAGTGCCGTGATGCGGCGAAACACCCAGTCGCCGATGCTACCCACTCGCAGCCGAGAATCGCGGCGCTGAACTGGAATGGCGGGGAGCCGGCTCATGACGGTGAAACGAGGCGCGCCGTTAGCCGTCGGCCAGCAAACGTCGTTGCCCCGAGCGCAGCTCTTTCAGCACGGCCTCGATGCGCAGCACCACTTTGGCGGGCAGCGGCGCATAGTCGAGCTCTTTCGAGTAACGTTGACCATCGTGAATGGCCCACCACAAGAAGCGCGCGAGCGATTCCGCTTTGACGGAGTCGGGCGTGTCTTCGTAGACCAGCACGTAGGTGTAAGAGGAAATTGGATATGCGGCGCCCCCCTCTGCCTCGGCAAGCGAAACGTGGAGCGTGTCCGGCATCTCGACACTCTCCGCAGCGGCGGTCGCAGCCTCCGGAGAGGGTGCCACGAACGCACCTGCCTTGTTCTGGACACGCGCCGTCTGAAGCTTGTTTTGCGAAGCGTAGGCGAGCTCGACGTAGCCAATCGAATCCGGCGTCGACTTGATCTGTCCCGTCACGCCCTCATTGCCCTTGGCGCCGAGCCCGAGTGGCCAACGCACGCTCTTGCCCGCACCGACCCTCTCGCTAAACTCCGGGCTCGCGTGGGACAGGTATTCGCTGAAGACGGACGTCGTACCGCTGCCGTCGGTGCGAAAAACGACCGCAATGTCGCGATCGGGCAACTGGTAGCCAGGATTCAGCGCCACGAGCTCGGGCGCATTCCAGCGCCTGATGCGCCCGAGAAAGATCGATGCCAGTGCAGAGCCAGTCAAGCGCAGAGGCTTGTCGAAACCAACCAAGTTATAGCTGATCGCGACCGAGCCGAGCGTCGTCGGGATGTGCAGTAGCTTACTCGGTGCCTTCTTCGCCTCGTCGTCTCTCATCGGAGTATCGGACGCGCCGAAGTCCACCGTGCCCGCGACGATTTGCCGAATCCCTCCGCCAGAGCCTATCGATTGGTAGTTGATGCGAACGTGCTGATTGATGCGATTGTATTCGCTCATCCACTTCGAATAGAGCGGGTACGGAAAGGTCGCGCCCGCGCCGTTCAAAGCAACCGGCTTTGGCGAGACCACATCGCTGAGCGCTTCCTTGCCAGCGTCGAGGGCGGAACTCCGATCGCATGCCGACAGCGCGAGCAGCCCAAGCAGCAGGCGTCGGCGCGACCAGCCGACAACGCCCTCTACCC
>JAEUAF010000535.1 GCA_019695485.1 Sorangium sp. | reverse complement strand
CCGGCAGCGGGAGCAGGTTGGGCTCCCTTGGCTGCGGCCGACGCGGGTGGGACCTTTGGCGGCAGCGCGGGGGCCGGGGGCGCGCTTTGCGCGAGGGTTGTCGAGCTCGCTGTTAGCGCCGCAAAAGCCCAGTAAAAACCTTGCCTCATGGGGTGAGACGATAGCAAACTGAGCGCCATCGCGCAGAGCCGCAAGGTGGCCGCGGTGCTCGCCTCGGCTGCGCATTGACCCGGGCCGGGTGAGCATGCTACTCCCCCGCCGCCCCCGCGAGGAATGTGCAGCAGAACTGGAAAGCTCTTGGTGGTCCGGGATCTCTCGGCATCGAGATTGCCCTTTCAGTGGCTGTCGGACTGTTCGGGGGCTCCTGGCTCGACAAGAAGTTCGGCACGACGCCCTGGCTCACTGGCATAGGCCTCACCTACGGTATTGCAGCCGCGGCCCGCGCCATCTATCGCACGCTCAAACAAGCGAACCGCGAACTCGAAGAGCTCGACCAGAAAGAACGCGAAGCCCGCAAGAAGTTCGACGATGCAAAGCCCCCTGCCAAAAAGTGAAGACGGCAACGTCGCGCCCGCGATGGCATCGGTGGCGATTGTCGGCGCGCTGCTCGCTGTCGCCAACTTGTGGCTGCTCGCGGTGGTCGTGCGGAGTTTCCTCGGCAGCGGTGGGCGCACCTCGCTCGGTCCGCTCGGGGTGTTGAAGCTCGCCGGCTTGTTCGGCCTTCTCTTCGTGATGCTCAAGCAGGGCCTGGTGGAAGTCCTTCCGCTTGGCTTCGGCTTCGCAGCGCTCCCTCTCGGAATCGTCCTGTCTCAGCTCAAGTCCACTTCGCCCGCCCGCGGAGAACCCTGATCCATGCCCGAGCATTCTACGTGGCTCACGCTCCTGCTCGCCTATGTGCGTGACACCCTGGACCAAAACGCCAGCGCTCTCGGTGAGAGCTTCGTTGGCCATCACGCGCCGACTTGGCGCAGCTTCGAGCCGCTCGCGGCCGCGCTGTTCACGTTCTTCTTGGTGCTGCTGATCGCGGTTCGCGTGCGCTCGCGTCTCGACCGCGTCGACGAAGCGGTGATTCCGGAAGACCGCCTGACGCTGCGCACGTTCATGGAGACCTTCCTCGCCTACTTTTACGACCTGGCGAAGAGCGTGATGGGTCCCGAGCGCGCCAAGCGTTATTTCCCCTTGATCGGCACGGCCGCGACCTTCGTGTTCTTCTCGAACGTGATGGCGCTCATCCCCGGTATGCCGGTCGCGACGAGCCACCTCAACATCACGCTCGGCTGCGCGCTGGTGGTGTTCGTGTTCTTCAATGCCTGGGGCCTCAGCGCTCAGGGCATGGGCTACATCAAGCATCTGGCCGGCCCCGTTTGGTGGCTCGCTCCGCTCCTGTTTCCTCTCGAAGTCCTCTCGCTCTGCATTCGGCCCGTGACCCTGGCTGTTCGTCTCATGGTGAACATGGCGGCGGATCACGTCATGCTCGGCTTGTTTCTGGGCCTGATCGCGCTGCTCGTTCCGCTTCCAGTGATGCTGCTCAGCTGTCTGGTCGTGATCGTGCAGACTCTCGTTTTCACCTTGCTCACCTGCATTTATGTCGGCCTTGCTACTGAAGGCCACGACGAACACGCTCACTGACGGAACCCGCGAAAAGCGATGGCGATCCCGGAGAAAACGCACTAAGAGCGCGGGGCTAACCCTTTCCCCACGACCGGTGGCGCCGGCGCGGGGCTCGCAGCGAGGAACCGACTCCTCACTTTGCCGCTGATAATCAGAAGGAGACCATGATCATGTCCAAGAACAAGCTGGCACTCGCCACCATCGCGCTCAGCACGTTGGCTTCCTCCACCGCATTCGCGCAGGAAGGTGCCGCCGCGCAGGGCGGTGGATCGACTGCGCAAGCCATGGCCGCGCTTGGCGCCGGGCTCGCAATCGGATTGGCGGTGATCGGCGGCGGACTTGGTCAGGGTCGCGCTGCAGCGGCTGCCCTCGAAGGTATCAGCCGTAACCCGGGTGCCGCTCCGCGCATTCAGACCCCGATGATTCTCGGTCTGGCGCTGATCGAGTCGCTCGTGCTGTTCGCGTTCCTCATCGCCTTCCAGTTGCAGGGCAAGGTCTGAGTCTCGCGTGAGTCCTCGGTCCTCGCGCGCGGCGCGGGACCGAGGTGCGCGCGTCGTGTGGGCTGCCGGTCAGCGAACGCGCACCAGCGTGCCGAGTTCGTGTGGCGTGGGCAGCACCGCCGACCAGCCCGGCAAGAGTCGTGGACTGGTCCAGTAAAAGAGCCGTTCCGCATCGACGGGCGAGAGATTGACGCAGCCGTGGCTCTTCACCTCGCCGAAGCGCCGATGCCAGAACGTGCCGTGCAGGCCGACTCCGTGGTGAAAGAACATCACCCAGGGTACGGCTTCGATCGCGTAATTCTGCTCGGCTGAGGCGTCGTCGACGTTGTCCATGTCGCTCGTCGCGAGCTTGACCCAGATGCGATGAACGCCCGGCGGCGTCGCGGTCGCGCTGCTCTTTGCCCCGCGGCCGCTCGAGATCAAGGTTGCGAATTTGGCCTGATCGCCCACGTAGGCGACCAGGGTTTGCTTGGCGAGGTCGACATCTAGCCAGCGCTCGCCGGGTAGGGCCTCCGCCGGTGGTGGCGCAAGCTCGGGTCGTCGCACGTCGTCCGCGCGCAGCCAGCTCGATTCGTCGACGCGCAGATAGCCCACGCGCGCGAGCGGTCGCTCTTCGAGCACGCTGAGCGCGGTCAGCCGCTCCAGCACGACACCGGGTTTGCGCTTGCCCGGCGCCGAAAAGACCGGCGCCGCATCGCGAATCACCCAGCCGAGAGTCGGTGTCCACGCGCTACCTTGGAACCGCGTGGGGACTGCTGGGTTGAGATCGCGGAGCGGCACCCAGAAGCCGTGCGTCGTCAGCCCGAAGGCGTCGCCCGCGCTCTTGTGGCTGAGGCGCGAGAAGGCCAAGCCAAAGCCGGGTTGCAACTGACTCGAAGGAACGCCGTCTTCCGCGGTCTCGAGGGCGTCGTAGCCGAAGGCGCCGTCCTTCGCGACGAAGTAGTAGTGATAGGGCAGGCCGTCGGGGGAGAGCGTGGCTCGCGTGTCGAGTGGAGGCGCGCGCTCTGCGGACGGAGCCGTACCGTCCTCACAGATGTAAGCCTCCGGCGCGATCGACAACCAACGGCCACGGCAACCCGGGCCGTTGCTCGCGCCGAACACTGGTAGGCGCGCGCCGCGTGACACGGCGCCGCGGCGCTCGCTCTCCTTCGACGGCGCTAGGTACACGGGCTCATCGGGGCGCGTCACTTCGACCGCCTGAAACTCGCTGGCTTCCGCGGCGTAGTTCGATGAGGTGCCCGACTCGCTCGGGCGAGTCTCGCCAGTGTTGCTGAACGTCCCCATCCCCAGCACGAGTGTCGCAGCGGCGAAAGCGCGGCGGCGTGCAGCGCGGCCTCCCGCGCCGGCGTCCGAGGGCCCCGACAAACTGGCAGCGTTCCCAACTTCCCGCGTCTTTTGCTGGGATTTTGCGCTTTGGGGAGAGCGGCTCGAGGGGGGCCCGTGGCGGCGCATGCTTGGTGACGCTATAACTTTTTCGGACACACCGTGATCGCCTTATATCTGGTCGGGATTCTGGGGCTGGCTCTGCTCATGGTGGTGCACGAGACTGGGCACTTGGCTGCCGCTCGTGCCTTCGGAATGCGGGTGATCCGCTTCAGCATCGGCTTCGGGCCGCCGCTCTGGCGATACCAAGCCGAGGGCAGCGAGACCGTGTATCAAGTCGCGCCGATCCCCTTCGTCGCCTACGTGCAGATCGCGGGAATGAACCCGTTCGAGGAGGCCGATCCAGACGACAAGGGCAGCTACGCGAATGCGTCGCTCGTCGCGCGCATCGTCACCATCTTCGCCGGCCCGCTCGCGAACTATTTGTTCGCATCGGTGTTGTTCTTCGTGGCGTTCTTTTGGGGCGGCGAACAAGTGCCGACCACCACGGTCGAGCTCCTCGACGGCCCCGCGAAGTCGGCGCAAATGCACAATGGCGATACCATCGTCGCCATCGACGGCGTCAAAGTGACGGACTGGGAGCAGATGCGGAATCTGATCCTGGCTCGCCCTGGGCGCAGCGTGCACGTGTCCGTGAGCCGCGGCGCCGAACCGAAGACCTTCGAGGTCGTGCCCGTCATCCGCGAAGGGCGCGCCATGATCGGCGTGGCGCCGGTCTACAAGCAGGTATCGATCGGCTTTCGCGAGTCCGCCAAGCGCTCCGTCGAGTGGCCGGCGCGCGTCGTCGCCAACCTGGTCATCGATCTCGGCCGCGTGATCACGGGCAAAGAGCGGCCCCAGCTCACTGGCCCTGTCGGCATCGTGAAAGAGGCGAAGCGCGCGGCCGAGCGCAGCTTTACGGAGTACTTCCGCTTGCTGGCGATCCTCAGCGCGTACTTGGGCGGCTTCAATCTGCTGCCTTTCCCGGCGCTCGACGGCGCGCGCCTCGGCTTCCTGGGTTACGAAGCCGTCACGCGCCGCAAGCCGAACGCCAAAGTGGAAGCGCAAGTGCACTTCGTGGGCTTACTGATGCTGCTCGCGCTGATCTTCGTGGTGAGCTCGAAGGAGATCTTTGGGCACGACGATGGCCTCGCTGATCCGCGCGGTGCCCCGTCGGCCATGCCCGCGCCCTCGGCTCATCCGCCGCGCTGAGCCGTCCGACGCTTTCCTGGACCGCGCGCTGCCGGGCTGAGCCGTTGCGCGCCTTTCCTCAGCTTCGCTGGCGTCGCCCCGCGAAGCCGACCGAGGTCACGCTCAGCACCCAGCCCAAGAACAGCAGCGTGGCGACCTTTTGCACCCCAGGCAAGAGCGGCGATTGCTCGGCAAAGAACCACACTTGACGCGTGTACTGCACGAGGTTCGCGAGCGACGCCACGAGCGCCAGCGCGCCAAGCCAAGACGCGAGTTCTGGCATACGCGGTGAGGACCAACCGCGAGTGACGGCGAGCGCGGTCCCGAGCAAGCCGAGCGGCCCCGCCACGCTCACCAAGATACCGTGAGGGATCGGGTAGAGGTGGGAGGGGAGCAGCGTGATCCCCATCAGCCCCAACATGCCCGCCATGCCGAGCGCTTGAATCGCCGCGCGTGCTGCGCTCGGCCCGCTCGCGCGTGGCGCGGCAAGCTCCGCCGCGACGCCCCAAAACGGCAATAGGCCGGAGCCGAGCAGCCAGAGCGCCATCGTCGAGTAGCGCGCAGCTTCGGGACTCGGCACGCCGTTGATCGCGGGGTTCCTGAGCAGATCGCACCAGAAGTTTCCCCAAAACGCGTAGCCCACGCTGTAGTGCTCGAACTGGGTTCCGCCCGCATACGCGCCGATCGCCGCGCCGATCCCGAAGGCGAATCCGATCAGCACGATGAACACCATCCAACAGGCGGGCTTGAGCGGATTCGGTGCGGGGCGAGCTCGGTTCTGACTCACGGCAACTCTCAATTCAGACGGGCGAAGTATTCGCGCGCGACGCGACTCTGCGGCGCGCGTGTGATGTCGAGCGGGGCGCCGCGTTCGACGATGTTGCCGGCGTCGAGCACCCACAGCTGGTCGGCGAGCTCCGCGGCGAGCCGCACATCATGCGTGACGAGCAGCAAGGTTAAGGTCCCTTCCTTTTCCTTTTCGGCGACCACGTCGCGCAGCACGCTTTTGACCTCGGCCCGCATTTCGGGGTCAAGCGCGCTGGTGGGCTCGTCGAGCAGCAGCACTTCGACGCCCTGCGCCAGCGCTCGCGCCAGGGCCACGCGCTGGCGTTGACCCCCGGAAAGCTGGCTGGGCTTTGCATTCGCCCGGTCTTCGAGGCCCACTCGGTCGAGCCAGCGCCGACCGAGGGCCTCGGCGGCGGCGGGCGAGAGCTTCTGCACGACGCGCGGCGCGAGCGTCACGTTGTCGAGCGCGCTGAGGTGGGGGAAGAGCTGATAGTCCTGAAAGACCATGCCGACGCGGCGGCGCAGGGCGTCGAGTTGCCGCGCGGATGCGCCTGGCCCGAGCCGCGTCCCTGCCACATCGATGCTGCCCGCGTCGAAGCTTTCGAGCCCATTCAAGCACCGTAGCAGCGTGCTCTTGCCCGAGCCCGAGCCGCCAACGATGGCCACGATGGATCCGCGCGTCACGTCAGCATCCACGCCGGAGAGCACGGTGCGCGCTCCGAACGCTTTATGCAAGCCGCGAATGCTGATCATGCTCGAGTCTCCGTTCGAGCCGGCCCGCGATGCGCGCCAGCGGAAAGCCTAGGAGAAAATACAGGGCCGCGCAGACTAGCCCGGGGGTGATCCAGTTCCTGAGCTCGACTGCCACGATAGTCATACGTTTGGTGAGCTCGACAACCGTGATCACGCTGACCAAGGACGAATCCTTCAGCAAGGCGACGAAGTCGTTCGTCACGGCAGGAAGCGCATTTTTCAACGACTGCGGCAAAAGTACGTAGCGGAGTGTTTGCCATTTGCCGAGCCCGAGAGCCCGGGCGGCTTCGCTCTGCCCGCGCGGCACGGCGAGCAGGGCACCGCGATGCACCTCGGCCTCGTAGGCGCCATAGTTTAGCCCGAGGCCTAGAATGGCCGCCGTTAGGGGTCCTAGTCGCACGACCTCGCTGATGCCGAAGTAGAGCACGTAGAGCTGCAACAAAAGCGGGGTGCCACGGAATACTTCGACGTAGGCGCTCGCGACCGCGCGTGTGAAACGGCCGCCGTGCAAGCGCAGCACCGCGACGGCTACCCCGAGGGGTGAGGCCAGCGCGAACGAAGCAAATGAGAGCAGCAGCGTGATCAACGCGCCCTGCAGGAACAGCTCGAGCTGCCCCACGCTGAGGCCGTGCGGTTTTTGTGTCATCGCTGCCGTAGCCGCCGGCAGCGAGCTTCCAGCGCTGGGTCCGCCGCTCGAGTTCGTCGTTGACGGCTTCACGCCAACATCGGGGGCGTTCCCGCTGGGAAGCGCGCTCGGCGCCGGGGCCGCACCCGTCGTGAGTTCGGTTTGGCGAGCATCCCACAGCTTGAAGTGGGATAGGATGCGCTCGAGTTCGCCGTCGCCGATCATGGCGTCGAGCGCCGAGTCGAGTGCTCGTTTCAACTGCACCTGCCCGCGATTGATGCCAATTACGTAGCGCCCACGCGCAACGTCACCGGGCACACAGCGCAGCGTCGGACGGTTGCAACCGTAGCGATCCGCGATCACGTGGTCGAGCAACACGGCCTCGGTGCGACCCTTCTCCAAGTCGAAATACGGCTCGTCTTGACCCTCGTAAAGCACGACCTCGAGCGGTGAGGCTCGTAAAATGTCGTACGCCACCGTCTGGTTCAAAGTGCCGACGCGCTTGCCCTGCAGCGCCGCGAGCGAGGTGTACGCCGCGCCACGCCGCACGGTCAGCGTTTCCCCGTAGACGAAGTAGGGGCGCGACAGCAGCAATCGTGCGCGGCGCTCGTCGGTCTCCTCGAGCCCGTTCAAAATGATGTCGAAGTCATTGCGCTCGAGCGCCGGCACCAGGCTCGACCAATCGGTTTGAGTGAATTTCGCGTGCACCCCGAGTCGTCGCGCGAGTGCGTCTGCGATCTCGACCTCGAACCCTAGGAGCTTGCCCGGGTGAGCCTCGTCCT
>JAEUAF010000464.1 GCA_019695485.1 Sorangium sp. | reverse complement strand
TCGCAACTGGCGGGGGCATCAGGCCGAGGTTGTTGGGGTCGGGAGGAATCAATTTGATGACAACGCGCATGCAGTCCAAAGACTCGAAAAGGCGGAGTTCACGCGGGTGGGCTCGTGGTGTGTGGCTGGCCAGTACCCTTGGTAGCGCTCTCGGACTGACGGGTGGGTGCTCGGACCCTTTCGAGAGCTGCCAAGCGCACCGCTCCTGCGCGCCGGATGCCGTGGCTGACGCCGGTGATGGAGGCACGAGCGCGGGCGGAAACGGTGGCTTTCACGTCATGGGGGGAGAAGCGGGCGCGGTTTCCGCGGGTGGCTCCAACGGAGCGACCGAAGCGGCCGGCGCTGGCGGCGCAACAGAACGCGGTGGAGGGGCCCCGATGGGCGGAGCAGGTGGTGGGCCATCGCAAACCGCGGGCGCAGGTGGCGAGGCGCCCCCGCCGGATACAGCCAGCGCCGGGACTGGTGGCGAGGGTGGGAGCCTCTCAGTGGACCCATGTTCGGCTTGTCCAGGCGGTTTCAAGTGCGGAGCCGACGACACCTGCAAGGCGGCCTGTGTTGACGATACCGATTGTCGCGCCGACCACTTCTGCGCGAAAGGCGGCTGCCACCTTGATGCAACGCAGGTCGCGGTTGGATACAACCACGCGTGCGTTCTGCTCGTTGATGGCAGCGTTCGCTGTTGGGGCTATAACGGTGATGGAGAGCTCGGCGACGGTTCTACCGCAAATTCGGCCACACCCGTCGCTGCGCAGGGCCTAACGAACGCGCGTCAGATCGCGATCGGCGCCACCGCTACGTTTGCAACCCTCCAGGATGGGACCGTCGACTATTTCGGCACAAGGATCGTTGCCCTGGGGCGTCCCGCAGTGACCGAATCGTCGTTGATCCCGACGAGATTTCCGTCACTCGACGACGTGGAATTGGTGGCCGCCGGCGATGGCTACTATGGTGCGGCCCTGGCTGACGGTTCCGTCAGAGTCTGGGGATCCAGTTCAGATGGAGGGCTTGGCGACCCCGCGATCACCTTCTCGGCGAGTCCATTGAAGATGATGAATCTCGCGTACGTTTCGTCCCTGTCGGTGAGCTCCGCCTTCGCGTGTGCCATCGTCGCGGGTGGCGTTCAGTGTTGGGGGAACAACAACTCTGGTCAGCTTGGCAATGGCATGACTGCGGCGTCTTCGATTCCGATACAAGTGGACGGCTTGTACGGTGGCGTCGTTGCCCTTGACGTCGCAAAGAGTGGTGCTCACGCCTGCGCAGTCCTAAAAGAGAGCACCGTGAAATGCTGGGGCGACGACTATGAGGCTCAGCTCGGCGACGGATTCAAATCTGCTTGCCCGGGTTGCTCGGTGCGGACACCGGTCGTCGTGCAGGGTTTGTCGGGAGCGCTCTCGTTGGCGCTAGGTGCGTACCACAGCTGCGCCTTGGTCCAGGGTGGAACTGTGAAGTGCTGGGGTAGCTATAGCGTTGGGCAGGTCGGCAACGGCACTATCGAGGGTGACTCGCCCCAGTTATCTCCGCAAGACGTCACCGGTCTTGGTGGAAGCGCGGTCAGCATCGCGGCCGGTCCGGCTTCCACTTGCGCCGTCCTCGAGAACGGCTCCGTAAAGTGTTGGGGATCCAGCGTAGAGATTGGCGGGACGGTGGATTCGCTGTCGCCGCAGCCTGCGCCGCTCTGGTGATGTGAGCCGCGCCGCCGGTCGGGCCGTTACTCTCCCATCACTCGCAGTCGACGCGGCCCGTCGGCATGGCTGTGCTCGTGTTCGCGTTCGGTCGCTGGGTTTGCGACGCTTGCCGTGGTGCGGATGGCGTCGAAGGCGGCCGACATGGGCGAGAAGTCGGCGGCGGAGCGGAAGCGTTGGGAGCCGCCTAGGATTTTGTGTTTTACGAGGCGGTTTTGCATGATGTTGATCGGGAGGTAGCCGAGGGTCTGAATCCAGCTCGACTGGCTGCGCACGGTCCAGCGTTTCCAGATCGCGGAGGGGGCGTAGAAGCGTTGCCAGGCGCGCTGCCATCCTTCGCGCAGGGCTTCGCGGCTCATTTGTTTGGGGATGAAGTAGGGGGAGCCGGCGTCGTGGTCGCCGCCCAGCCACCATTGGGGATCGGTGAGGCGTTTTTCGGCGGTCAAGCGGCGATAGAGTTGCGTGCCGGGGTACGGCGTGAGGATGGCGTAGAGGGCCATCGTCAACTGCATTTCGATGCCGAATTCGGCCGTGCGCTCGAAGACTTCGGGGTCGTCGGTGTCGAAGCCGAACACGAAGCTGCCCCACGTGGAGATGCCGTGGTCGTGAAGCATGTTGAGGACTTCGCGATATTCGGAGGGCTTATTTTGGCGTTTGCCGGTGTGCTTGAGCGTCGCGTCGTCGATGCTTTCGAAGCCGATGAAGAGCGCCTTGCAGCCGCTCTCGGCCATCAAGCGTACGTTCTCGATGCGCTTCACCGCGGCGAGCGAGCACTGTCCGATCCAGTGCTTGTTCAGTTCGCGCATGCGCTCGAAGAGCTCCCCCGAATACTTGCGGTGGATCATGACGTTGTCGTCGCCGAACAGGATCAGCTTGCCGAGGGTCTTGAGCTCGGCGAGCACTTCGTTGACCGGCCGAAAACGCATGGTGGTGCCGTTCGCGGTCGAAACGCTGCAAAACTCGCACGGATATGGGCAGCCGCGCATGGTCTGCACGACTTGGAAGGGAATGTACTTCTTCGAGCGAAAGAGATCGCGGCGCGGTGCAGGTTTGTTGCCAAGATCGGGCAGCGGGCCCGAGTAGCGTGGCTTGAGCGCGCCGCGTTTGAAGTCGGCGAGTAGCTGGGGCCAGAGCTCTTCGGCTTCGCTGGCACGATGGCGTCGGCAAAGCGCGCGGCTTCGTCGGGCACGGCGGTGGGGTGGATTCCGCCGAGCACGACTTTCACACCACGCGCGCGATAGGCGCTCGCAATTTCGTAGCTGCGACGCGCGGTCTTGCTGTCGACGCTGATGCCGACCAAGTCGACGTCCTTCACGTCGCGCTCGACATCGAAGGGGCGCACGAGGTCGTCCGTGTAGATGACTTCGTCTTCGGCCGGGGTCAGCGCGGCGAGGATGCCGAGGCCCAAGCGTGGGAGGAACGCGGAGTCTTCGCTGGCGGGGGCAATCAGCTCGATTTGCATTGGTGGGCCAGGTGGTCGCGAGGGGCGCGGCCCGCGTCATGCGGTGCCCGCGCTCTCGGGCAGCTAACCCAGTAACCTTGGGGAGCCAGGCTCGCAACGGCGGGTCGAAGCTCTTGGACATCTGTTCAGTCCTCGGGGTAAAGGATCGTGAGCCATGTCAGACCCGACCAGCGCCGCTTCTTCTGTCCCGAACTCGACCCCCGCGTTCGATCCCATCCCCACCGTTTGCGAAGAGCTGAAGCTGCCGGCTGCGGCGGTCGCGTCCGTGATTCGTCTGATGGCCGAGGGCGCGACGGTGCCGTTCATCGCGCGCTATCGCAAAGAGGCGACGGGCGGTCTCGACGAGGTTCAGATCCGCGAGGTCGGTGAGCGCTTCGAGTATCTGACGGAGCTCGAGACGCGCCGTGGCAGTGTGATCGAGGAGATTCAAAAGCAAGGCAAGCTCACGCCGGAGCTTTTGGCGCGCATCCGCACGGTGGCCACGAAGGCCGAGCTCGAAGATCTCTATCTGCCCTATAAGCCCAAGCGCCGCACGCGCGGCACGATCGCGATTGAACGCGGCTTGGGGCCGCTTGCCGAGCAAATGTGGGCTCAGTCGACGGACGCCGCGCCGCCGGTTGCAGCGGCCGCCTTCGTGAACGCCGAGAAGGAGGTGCCGGATGTGGCGGCGGCGCTCGCGGGCGCGCGCGATGTGTGCGCTGAGCGACTGTCAGAGGACGCTGAGCTCCGCAAAGGGCTTCGCGAAGCCTATATGCAGAGCGGAGTGATCCGCGTGAAGAAGCGCAGCGAGCACGAAGACAAAGTCACCAAGTTCGACATGTACGCGAGCTACGAGGAGCCGATCGGGAAGGTGCCCTCGCACCGCTTTCTGGCGATTCGGCGCGGCGAGAACGAGGGCGTGCTGTACGCAACGCTAGGGCTCGAGCTCGAGCCGCACATTCCGTTCGCGAAAGCGCGGATTCCGGAGCGTGGCGGCTCGCCCTGGGCGGCCGAGCTCGAAGTGGTGGTGAAGGATGCGCTCGAGCGCTTGCTCTCGCCGGCGGTGTCCGGCGACGTGCGCGTGGAACTCAAGCTGCGCTCCGACAAGGAGGCCATCGAGGTGTTCGCCCAGAATCTGCGCGAGCTCTTGTTGTCGCCGCCATTCGGGTCGCAGTCGGTGCTCGGTATCGATCCGGGGCAACGCACGGGTTGCAAATGCGCGGTCGTCGACGCCACGGGCAAGCTGCTCGAGAACGAGACGATTTACCTGGTGCAGGGCGCGGGCGCGCTCGACAAGGGCAAGCAAATCCTGCGGCGCTTGTGCAAAACGCACAACGTGCGGGCTATCGCGGTCGGCAACGGCACGCACGGCCGAGAAACCGAGGCCTTCGTCCGCGAGCTCTTGCGCGAGGAAGGGCTCGTCGAAAGCACGCTGTGCGTCGCCGTCAACGAAGCGGGGGCCAGCATTTACTCGGCCAGCGACGTGGCGCGCGAAGAATTTCCGGATCTCGATCTCACCGTGCGCGGCGCCGTGAGCATCGCGCGGCGCCTTCAAGATCCGCTGGCAGAGCTCGTGAAGATCGATCCGAAGAGCATTGGCGTCGGCCAATATCAGCATGATGTGTCGCAGCCCGCGCTCGGACGGAAGCTCGATGAGGTGGTCGAGAGCTGCGTGAACAGCGTCGGTGTCGAGCTCAATACGGCAAGCTCCTCGCTGCTCTCGCGCGTGGCCGGCATTGGCCCTTCGCTCGCCAAGCGCATCGTCCAGCA
>JAEUAF010000332.1 GCA_019695485.1 Sorangium sp. | reverse complement strand
CAGGCACCCGCGCTGAGCGCGCTCTGAAGCTCAATCACGCCTTCGCGCACGTCGACGACCGGTCACACGCGTGCACTCCAGCATCTCGTAGTCATAGGGCTCGGTGAGGCAGGTCGTGGTGAGGGCGTCGACTTCTGCGCGTACACGAGGCGAAACGACCGAATCTACGCGAAGCCCGAAAGCCTGCCAGGCGAAGTCGACGCACTCTGCCGGCCCTGGCGCTCTTCTCTGGCAGCTCAACACGAAGACAACCGTCAGCAGCGGGAGCGGACGCATGGCAGCCGCCCTTATAGCGCACTCTTCGGGCGTTCGCGCCAGGCAGCGCTCAGAGCCGGAATTCGACGCTCATGGTCGCGCCTTGCCCGGGCTCGCTCTCGACCACGATGTTACCGCGATGCGCTTCCACGATTCCGAGTGTGGCGCTGAGCCCGACGCCGCGTCCTGAGCCTTTGGTTGAGAAGAAGGGCTCGAACAGCCTGGCCTTCGTCTCGGGCGACATGCCGCAGCCGTCGTCGCTGACGGACAGGGTGACGCGGTTCGGCGAGGCGTTCGCGTCAGCGCCGGGTAGCGCGCTCGTCGTGTGCTGAGCTTGGGTGCGCACGCGGATGATGCCGCCTCGCTCGCCAAGCGCCTCGCAGGCGTTTGCGACCAGGTTCATCAAGACTTGCCGGATCTGGACCGGTTGACCGATGAGGGTGGGGAGCTCGTCGGCGAGCTCGTACTCGATCTGCACGTCTTTGCCCGCGGCGAGGGCGAGCAGCGGCTGCATCTCTCGCACCAAGCTCGACAATTCAATGGGCTCGAGCGTGAGCGGTGCGGGTGAGGCTTGGGCGCGCAGTTGGCGGCAGAGCACGGCAGCGTAGTGCAAGCTGCCTCGAATCGTTTCCATGTCGGAGCGTGACTCGTGGTCGTTCGACAAGGCCGCGAGCACGCTCTCGGCGCCGCTGCGAATTGCCATCAGCAAGTTGTTGAGGTCGTGCACGATCTTGTTCGCCAAAAGACCGATGCTGGCCAAGCGCTGCGAATGCTCCAGCACACGCGCGAGCTCTGCGCGTTCGCTCTCGGCCACCTGAGCTTGAGTCACATCGCTGGCGAGCGCACATACCAGGTTCGCGTCGCAGAGCTTCATCTCCCAGCGTAAGAAGCGCTCGCTCCCATTGGCGGTCAAATGTCGACTCACGAAGCTCGCCTCGCCACCCGCCGCGACTCTGGCCAAGTTGACGGCGACCTTGCCGGACTCGCTATGCGGAAAGAGGCGAGAGAACGCCGAGCCTTCGTACGCAGCGGGCGAGACGCCGAGCAGCCTCTCCCACGCGGCACTCAGGTGCACCAGGCGGCCTTGGTGCACGATACAAAGCGCGACGCGCTCCACGAGCCAAGCCGCTGCGCTGGGACAGCCGGCGATGACTTCAATGGGCCTGAGATCGACGGAAGCACGACGAGAAGTGACAGCCATAGGGGGCTCCGGGCGCCAGGCTAGCGAGGCTCCGCGGCCGCGCGTGCGCGGAGTGCGTCCCGGATCTCGGCCAACAGCAGCTCCTGGCGCGAGGGTTCGGCGGGGACTGGCACCGGCACGGGCTCGTTCCGCTTCATGCGGTTGATAAGCTTGATCATTCCGAATACGGCGACGGAGACCAACAAAAAGTCGATCACGGCTTGGATGAAGACGCCATACTTGATCACGACGGCGGGCTGCCCGTCTGCGGCGGCCTTCAGGGAGAACGAGAGCTCCTTGAAATCGACGCCACTCGTGAGCATGCCGAGTGGCGGCATGAAGACGTCGCTTACCAGCGATCCGGTGATTTTGCCGAAGGCCGCGCCCATGATCACGCCGACGGCCATGTCGATCACGTTGCCTTTGATGGCGAATTCTTTGAATTCCTTGACGATGCTCATGGCTCAAACTCCGTTCGGTGAGGCGCTCATTTGGCGACTCGTTGGCTGAAGACGACGTCGCTCGACGGGGACGCCGGTGCTTCCGATTTTTCAGCGGTGACCTCGAAGTCGAAGGCTTGTTCGGGCACGGTGCCCTTCAGCTTTCCGTCGCGTGAATCGGTGTCGTAGTTGATGCCGCCGATGCGCGCCCACACCGTCTCGGAACTCTTGCGGAACCAGGCGACATAGTTGCTCGAGCCCTCGCTGATCCGAGCTGGAGGCGCCAGATTCGAAATCTCCACTTCGAGCTCGGTCTGGTTTTGTGCCTCGTGTACGTCTGCGACAATCTTTGCGTCGGCGCCGGGTGCTTTGGGTGTCGATGCGACTTGGTACTTGAGCGGGCCACCGCAGGCGGTGACGAGTAAGAGCGAAAACCAGGTGTTCTTCAAGTTCATGACAGCAGCCTCCATCAGTCGGATAAGAGTTTGAATTCGATGCGCCGGTTCTTTTGCCGACCGGCCTCATTCTTGTTGTCGGCGACGGGCTCGTCGGGTCCTGCCCCCCGGGTTTCGACCCTCGCGGCGTCGACGCCCTGCGACACCAGGTAGCTCTTGACCGACGCGGCCCGCTCGCCTGAAAGCGCCAGGTTCGTCGCGCGATTTCCCAGGTTGTCGGTGTGGCCAGAGATCGAGATGCGCAGCAGCGGGAACTCCTTCAGTACCGCCGCGGCCTCGTCGAGCGTGGCGCGGGAAGTGGGCCGAATCGTGGTCTTTCCGATGTCGAATTCGATGCCGGCGATGACGCCAGAGAAGCGTTGAACCTTCGCGGGCAGCACGTCCGGGCAGCCGTCGTCGTCTTGAAAACCATTCTTCGTTTCGGGCTCGCGCGGGCAGTGGTCGGCAGCGCCTTGGACCCCGTCGCGGTCCGGGTCTGGGTCGGGGCAGCCGTCTGGCGTCGTCGCTGCCTCGGTTGGACACTTGTCGATCGGAAGCGGCACGCAATCGTGGTCGCTGTCCTTGTCCGGACACCCCGTCGGTTTCGGCCCTGCTTCGCTCGGGCACGCATCGCGCGCGTCGTCGACGCCGTCTGCATCGCTGTCCGGCGGCGGCGGGCAGCCGTCTGGAGCCGGCCCTGCCGCGTCTGGGCACTTGTCGAGCGCGTCCACAATCTGGTCAGCGTCTCGGTCGCTCGGAGGCAGGACAGTCGCCGGCTTGCTGCGAGTGTCGAGCGTGAAGGAGAGACCCAAAAGGATCTCCGGATGGTGGGTTTTGGAGCCAGAATCGGCGTTGAACTTCTGCGTGAGATGGTCGCGCAGATCGAGGCGAACGCCCAAGAAGTCGTCCAGCGCGAGCTTGGCGCCGGCTCCGAAATGAAGGCTGGGATCGCTGTCGGTTCCAGTTGCCGTGCTGCCGGCGCCGAGCCGGCCGAGGCCCAGGAGAACAAAGGGCGTGAGCGTGGAGCCCGGCAGCTGACCAATCAGGTGTCCGCGCACGCCCCACACACCGGCAGGGGAGCCGCTCTCCGTCTTCGTTGGCCCCGCCGCTCCCTCGAGTTCGGCACCCAGGAATTTCTCTGGGAAATAGGCGACGCGCGCGCCGAGTTCGGGGACGGGTGACTTGAACGCTTCCTGCGTCGTCGAGTAGAGCGCGTGACGATCGGACGGAATCAGCAGGCCGCCGAACACACCCACTTCGAAGAAGCTGTCTGGGCTGGCCGCTGGCGCGGGTAACGAGGGTCCAGCGGCCGGCGCACTCCCGACGGCGGAAGCGGAGGCACGCGGGGCGGGTGAAGCGGCCGCTCCGCTCGTCGCGCGGCTTTCTGGCGTCGATTCGGCGTGGCTCGTGGCCGAAAGTAGCAGCGGACCGCAGGCGCAAGCAGCAGACGCAAAACGAACAGGCAATTTCAACATGGATACTCCAAAGCAAGGCAAATGCGCGAAGGGAGGCGTGGCCGCCGTCACAGCAGCGTGTACACGAGGTTCACGGCTGTTAGCGTGTCGAGCTCCTTCACGTTGGGCAGCGGGTGATGATCGAAACGCAGCCCGAATGTCGTCGCGAGCGAGAAGCGCGAGGCGAGCGCTGCCGTGAGTCCCACGTCCCAGTTCAATCGCCAATAGTCGGTGTCAGCGAGTCCCTGCAAGTATTCGAGCCCAGTGTTGAACGTCACGTGCTCGTTCAACGTGTTTCGATAGCCAGCAAAGAGGCGTGCGCTGTGGCGCGTGTTCGTCTTCTCCAGGGGCTCCGCGGTCAGGCTCGCTGCTTGGATCGCCGCGTCACGGCGCACATCGAACTGGAAGTCGTAGCCAGCTTCACCCCAGAGCTGGTGCTTCGGCTCATCCAAAAAGTAGTAGGCGACACCCGGGTCCAAGTTGAGCCGCAGGTCAAGGCCTTGGAAGCGATCTTTGCGCCCAGACAGCGACAAAAACAGCGCGAATTTGTCGGATACGAAGCGGTCGTAGCGCAGCTTGCCCTGGTAGTTCTCGACCGTCGTGGTCATCGGGTCGGAAGCCTTGGCGGCAGAGCGCCCGTAGTTCGCGGCCAGCGCAGCGCTAAACTCGTTCGCGCCGCGCCGAGCGCGCACGCTGCCAAGCGCAGTCGTCGCCAGCGAGCGCGAGTTGCCGGTTGCCAATAGTCCGCCGGCCACAATCTTTGCTTCGGTGACGTCATTGGCATCGGCAGCCTTCTTGACCGCATCGAAGGTCTCAGTGGTCACGTCCGACTTTCCGGCGCTCGCCGTGTCGTGCTTCATAATTCCGCTGGGCGCCTGCGCGTAAGCGGTCAGCGGCGTCAGCAGCGCGCCGCACGCGCAGAGCGTGAGGCACGGCAATTGAGCTCGCTGCGCTAGACGGCGGCTTATCGGGCCTTGGGCGGCTGGCAAAGGCGAAGGATTAAGATTCGATCCCATAAACGGTTGCTCCAGGCTTCGGGTGGGTGAAGCCAAGCGTCTCCAGAGCAACCCCTGTGCCAGCTGAATCGCGCTCACTCTGTAGGGCAAACGCCGCGAAAATGCGCGGTCGCCGCGGCCGTTGGGGGCTCCGTAGTCGACGACTGTCTGCAGTTGTCGCCTGCAGACGACAGCTTCGAGATCAGCTCAGCGCGGGCGCAGGGCGTGGCGTTGGATGAGCTTGATCAGATACGTGCGGTCCATCTGGGCTTTTCGCGCAGCCTGGGCCACGTTGCCTGCGCTCGCCTCGAGAATGTGCTTCAAGTAGCGGCGTTCGAAGCCGTCGAGCAGCACGCGTCGCGCGTCCTTGTATGGGAGGGCGAACAGCTCTGCATCGCTGTCGCTCTGGGGCGCTCCTTGTGCCGAGAGCGGCGAGAGCTCCGGGCTCTCGCCCATCGCGAGCGTGGCTTCGACCCAGTTGCGGAGCTCGCGGACGTTGCCCGGCCAGCGGTGTTGCTGCAGCGCCTCCAGCGTGGGTTCCGGGATCAGCGTCTCGACGCTACCGCTATAGCCGCACTCGCGCAGAAAGTGTCGCACCAGCAACGGAATGTCGGCGCCGCGCTCGCGCAAGGGGGGAAGCCTGAGCACCACGACAGCCACGCGATAGTACAAATCAAGACAGAACAAGCCGGCGTTGACGTCCGCGCGCAGATCTCGATTGGTGGCGCAGACGATGCGCACGTCCACTGCCACATCCGCGCGGCCTCCCACGCGCCGAAAACGCCGACGCTCGAGCGCACCGAGCAGTTGCGGCTGCAATTCGGGCGGCAATTCGCCGATTTCGTCGAGAAACAAGGTGCCCTTGTCCGCGCGCTCGAAGGCCCCCACGTGTTGGCGGTCCGCCCCGGTGAACGCGCCGCGCTCGTGCCCAAAGAGTTCGCTCGCAACCAAGTTGGGTGCCAACGCCCCGCAGTCCAAGGTGACGAACGGTTCGCCCGCGCGCGGGCCGTGCTCATGCAACGCGCGCGCGACGAGCTCCTTCCCGGTTCCGGATTCACCGATCACGAGCACTGGTGCCGTCGAACGCGCTGCGGTGGCCACTTGCGCCATCAAGCGGCGCATCACCGCCGTGTCACCCTTCAAATCATCGAGCTCGTTTTCGGCGTAGAGCTCGACCGAGCCGCCGCCGCCGTCACCCACCGCGAGGTGCGTGTGTCCGAGCACCAGCACGGTTCCCGATGGCACCACGCCGCGATCCATGCGCGCGGCTCCGATCAAGGTGCCATTGCTCGAACCGAGATCGGTCACGCTGATCCCGTCGTTGCCTCGCGCGAGCTCGAGGTGAAAGCGCGACACCGTTTCATCGTGCAGCGCGAGCGCGTTGCTGGTCGCAGTGCCGACGCTCAACACCTCCTGGTCCGTTTCCAAACACAGCCCACGATCGGGCCCGTCCAGGACCTCCACGCGCAGCGTCTTGACCGGAACCATCGGGCCCTTTTGCAGGCGAGTCGTCGAGCTCGACATCGAGTGGGACTCTGCCATAGCCGCTGCGCGGCCGCTCGGCTCGAAAGCGCGAGGGGGCCCCCGTCGCGCTGCAAGCGCTGGTGCCTGCCTCGGGGCGGCGCTCAGCGTCCGTTGCGGAAGTACGAGAAGCCCTTCCAGATGCAGACCGCCACCAGCACGATCAATGCAACCGCCAAGCTGAAGGGGATGCGGCGCAGCCGTTCACGCACCCGAACCGAGGCTCCGGCGCGCGGGGCTCCAGGTGCCCGGCTGGTCTCGGACTTCGGCGCACGAACTCGCGTGGCCCCCGTTGAGTGCTGGCGCGGCGCGGCGGTCGGCGTTCTGGTCCAGTCCGAGCCCAGCACTTGGTCGAGGGCGCTCAAGTATTCACTGGCCGACGCAAAGCGCAGCGCCGGGTCCTTTTCGAGCCCGCGATCGAGTAGTTCTTGCAAGGCTTGAGGGATGCGAAGATCGGGGGCCACGTCGAGCGCGCCCGGCGCCTCGCTGGCAAGGTGCATGGCAAACAGTGCCATCGAGTTTTTGGCTTGAAAGGGCGGGCGCGCCGTCAAAAGCTCGAACAAGAGCACGGTGAGCGAGTAGAGATCGGAGCGTCCGTCGACGTCCTCGCCGCGCACCTGCTCGGGGGACATGTACACGGGGGTCCCGAAGATCTCGTTCTTTTGTGTGAGTCGCGTCTTCTCGAGGTCAGCAGGCGATAACGCGCGGGCGATGCCAAGATCGAGGATCTTCGCGAAGTCGTGGTCATCGGCGCGCTCGACGAGCATCACGTTGGCCGGCTTGATATCGCGGTGCACGACGCCCTTTTCGTGCGCCCAGCCGAGCCCCACCAACAGATGGCGTACGATGTGCAACGCGCGGGTCGCTTGCAATCGTGTTTCGAGCTCGAGCACGCGGCTCAACAAGTGGCCGTCGATGTATTCCATGACGACGTAGGCTGGCTCGCCTTCCTCGCCGCCGTACTCGACGAAGCGCACGAAATTGGGGTGTTCGAGCCGGCGAATCAGCTCCGCCTCGCGCGCAAAGCGGCGGCGCAGCGACGGGTCCTTGGCGGCCATCGGCAGCAGCACCTTCAATGCAATTTGCTGCCCGTTCTCGAGATCCTTCGCGCGATACACGGCGCCCATGCCGCCGCTGCCGAGCAGCTCCTCGATTCGGTAGCGACCGCCGAGCACGCTGCCTTTGGCGAGGGCCGAGTCGTCGCCGGCTTCGGCACCTGGCTCGTCCTCGGCTGTCGGCTCCGCGCCTTGGGTGAGGGCGTCGACGAACTTTTCGCGCGCGACCGCCACCATGTTTTCTGCTTCAGCCGCGCTCGTGCCGAGCGTGCTGGCGATCGATTCGTAGGATTCGCCCTCCAGGTCTGCGAGCACCAGGGCGACCCGTTCGTCATTGCCGAGCTCCCGTAGAATGTCTTGAACCTGGCGTTTTACGGCGGCGCGCGGGTTTTTGGGCGGCGGACGTGGCTTCTTCTTTTCGACGTGTGATGTCTTGCGCTGCTCTTCGAGCTTTTGGCAGTGAGCGCGCGCGAGGCCCGCGACGAAGCTGTGAAAGCTCCCTGCCTTGTCGAGCTCGCCCAGGCGCCGCGCGGCTTCGAAGAAGACCTGCTCGCAGGCGCGCTCGGCGTCATCCGGATCACCCAGCAGGGTGAGCAGCAGCCGGAAGATCGTAATCTGATGACGGCGAATCAGCTCTGCGATCGCAAAGTCACCGGCGCCGTCCCGAAACAGACCAACGAGCGCCGCATCGCTGAGCTCGGCGCCGAGGCCCGACGCCGCTGCTACGCTCGGCTGCTCCACGCGCGCTACTTGCTCCGCCCGCCGGCAGACTCGCTGCGTTGCACACCATTCAAGATGTGGCGTGCCGGCACGAAGTGTTCGGCGCCGTCCTCGTCCCGCAGCAAGAGACCAAGCGCTGAAAAGCGCTCTACGGTCCCTTCGACGCTGCCGAACGTGATGCGGTCGCCGACGCGCACCAGCCGGCGCAAGTAGTAGTTGGCGATGATTTCCTCGGCGGGCCTGCGCATCGACCACCCGAATAGGAACGCGGCCGTCACCACCAAGGCGCCCACGATCATGGCCAGGTTATTGGTGATGAACGACAGATCGGCGCCGAGTGAGTTGACCGCCACCGTGATGGTCAACACCAAGATCAGCCCCTCAGTGGCCGACTCGGCGATGCCGCCATACGGTGATTTCAGCTCCTTCATCACCGATTCGACGGCGCGCCGCGCGGCGCGCGCTGCATAGCCGCCGACCGCCACGATGCACAGCCCCGAGGCGATGCGCGGCACGTAGCCGAGCACGGCCATCAAAGCATTGCGCACGGCGCCGAGCCCGAGGATGTCCGCGGACGCAGCCAGCGCCATCATCAGGATCGCGACGTAGAGCAGCGAAGCCACCGCTTTCGACGGCGTGAAGCCTTCGCCCAACCCCGAGAGAATGCGACCAAACCAAGTGTCCTCCGTGATTTGGTCGAGACGCGACAACTTGAGCAATCGCCAGGCCACTGCTCGCACGGCGCGCGCGACGAGCCACAGCCCGAGCCCGGTGGCGATCGCCGAGCCGAGCGTGGGTAGTCGCAGCACGAGCTCCGTCCACGCTTTCTCTGCCGGGCCCCTTACCAAGCGCTCGAAGAGCGGGTGAGATTGCACGACGTCGAGAGCGTTAGGTGCCGCTGCTAGGATCGTTACCTTCGTCATCGGAGTCGTTTCCTTCTCGACGCTGCGAAATCCAGTCGATGGGCGCCTGCCCTAGCAGTCGCCCAAATTCCAGAATGGTCGTGAGCATTGCGACGCGCGCCATCACGCGGTCGGGCAGATTGGCCGGCGGCTTCTCATCGAGAGCGATCAGAAGCAGCGCGCGAATGTCGATGGGCGGGAGCGTCTTCATGGGCCGTGAAGGCGAGTCGGGCGCGACCAGTGCTCCGCCAAGGTATCATCGTTTTCGGCCCGCTTTTCCCCGGGCTTGGGGCGGGTCGGGCCTTTCGGCCGAACGCTTGCTGCGCAGCGCGAGCGAACCGGAATTCACGCAAAAAAGAAGGCCAGGGCCCTCGTTTGCACGAGGACTCTGGCCTCACGGCACGCCTGCGCGTGGCCGGGCGCTACTTCTTCTCGCCCTTCTTTTCGTCCTTCTTCTTGTCCTTATCGTCCTTGGCTTCTTCCTTCTGGAACTTCTTCTCTTCAGAAGTCGCCCAGTCGGCAGCCCACGAGCTGATGCTGAAGAAGTCCGACTTGCCGGTGACCTCGACCCAACGGCTCGTGCCTTCGGCGGTCGAGCCGAGCTTGACCTCGCGCTTGGCGCCGTCCTTCAGCGTGAAGACCAGCGTGGCCGTCGGCGTCGTCAGCCCGAGGTCCGCGGCTGACTTGGACTTGTCGGCGAAGTTGTCGGCGTTCAGCGTGCGGTAGGCGCGGATCAGATCGAGCACCTTGCTGCTGTCGAAGCGCTTGATGTCGCCGCTCGTGCCCTTCGGCGCCTTGAACTTGCCCGACCAGTTGCCGTCCTTCTTGGCGAAGCTGAAGCTGCCGTGCTCGTTGTCGATGCTGGCAGATTCGACGTCGTTCTCCTCGAACTTGAACAACGTGAGATCGCGCCAGCCCTTCAGATCGCGGTTGTAGAGATAGTCGGAGTAGCCCTTGATCGCGTAGACGCCGTCCTTGCCGGCGATGCGCGTCATCTGCCCGCGCCCGCCGTTTTCCCCGAAGTAAGCCTCGAACACGGTGCCGCCGTCCTTCGCGAACACCGCGTGGAGCCCGAGCTCGTCCGAGACCTGGTACTTCGCGTACTCGGTCTTCCCCGAGTCGATGAGCTCGCTCACCTTGAGTGACTTCAGGTTGTCGATCAACGACTTCACGTTGGCTTGATTGGCCTCCGCGTCTGGCTGCTCGAGCCGCCAGGCGTCGCCCTTCTTGACCAGCGTGATGTCAGTGGGTGCACCGCCGTCCTTGCCCGGCTTGTGCAGCGTCACCTTGTTGATCTTGTTGACGTCGTCGTCGCTAATCTCAATCTTGGGTAGCTCCGACGACTTGGCTCCGAGCGTGTAGGTCTTGGCCTCTTCGCTCTGCTTCTTGTTGGTGAGATAGAGCGCGCCGCCGAGAGCGGCCAGCACGCCGAGCGCTGCGAGCAGCTTGGTATCTGTGATTGCCATGAACGCTTGTGATCCTGAGTGGCAAACGATTGGGTTAAGCGGCCTTCAGCCCGTCGCGCTGTGACTCCCGTTGGCGCCAGCGCAAGAGGCCGAACAACGCGAACAGGAACGGCGCGCCGAGCGTGAGAGACCATTGCACGCGCTGCTGAATGGTCTTGCGCGCGGCCTTGTATTCCTCGTCCTTGCGCTTCATTTCAGCCTCGTCCGCCTCGGCTTTGAACTTGGGCTTGCTCACGCTCTGGTAGGAGAGCGTCGGCACGCCGATCAGCTTGGCGCTCGCCGCCAAGAGGTCTGCGTCGCCCGAGATCCAGTCGAGCGTGTTCTTGAAGGAGAGGATCGTGCTCGTCAGATGCTTGGTGTAAAACTGGCCGATCTGCTGAAGTTGCGGATCGCCGCCCACGGCACCGAACATCTGGAACTGGCCGCCGAGCTCTGGCCCGTTGCCCGCGTAGGCGAAGGGGTTCGTCAAGAACTCGCTGGACGAGATCACCAACACGCGCGACGCCTGTGGCGCTTGCTGATTGGTGAGCTTCACCTCTTCCGACGGCGAGTCGGCGAAGGCGCTCTTCAAGCGACCCTCGGCCACCGCCGCGATGATGCGCTGGTCTTGCGGAGGCTTCGGACGCCACTGCTCGCGCAGCTTCATGTCCAGGCTGTCACCTGTTTCGAGTGAAGCCGCCGGAGTGGTGCGCGCCACCGGGTAGAGCTTGACGTCGCCCGGTTGCTTGCTTTTGTTCAGCGTGAGGCTCGACGGGAACGGGAAAATGGCCTCGTCCATACGGAAGAAACCAGCGAAGCTCGTGTCGAGCGCCTTCTCGTCGTCCGAGTAGCGGGGGTCGTTCACGACGTGCGCGATGCCCGGATGGCGGATGTAGGTCACGCCGCCGGTCTGCGGGCTCATCACCGGGATCTTGAACTGACCGCCGTAGTCGAGCACGGCGTCCTTGTTCATGGTGATGCCGTAGCCGGACAAGAGCTTGTCGAGACCGTGCGTGCTCAGCGTCGCCTTCATGCTGGCGTCGTTGGCTTTCATGGTCACGGCCGAGGCGTAGACCGCGAGCGACTTCCCACCGCGCAGCAGGAACTCGTCGATGCGACGCAGCTCCTTCTCGGTGTAGTCCTTCTGCGGTTGCGTGATGATGAGCCCCACCAGATCCTTGTCGATTTCGTTGGCGCCGTCCTTCAAGTCGAGCTCCTCGATCTTGTAGAACGGGAACGCCTGCTCGAGAATGTTCTGCAGGCTGGGCGAGCCGCCGCCGCGGCCCTGCTTCGGCACCAGATTGGTGTCGCTCAGCTTGAGCTCGTCCTTGCCGGTGACGACGCCGATGCGGTGCTTGATGTTGTCGGCCTTGTCGCGAATTTCACGGATCTTGTTGGTGACCCAGAACTCGAGCCCGTCCGTCTGACCGGGAGCGAGCTGGGGGATGACCGCCTTTTCGCTGCCGTACTTGAAGACGAGGCCGAGGTAGCCTTGCGCGATGGAGGCCTGGTCGTCACCAGTGGCGCTGACCTCGCCGAACGGCTGCTCTTGCAAGCCTGCCTCTTTCGCCTGCGCGCGGAGCTCGTCGGTGGTCGGCTCGATCAGCGTGAACTTGAACTTGCCTTTGCCTGCGCGCTCGTACTCTTTGAGAAGATCCGTCAGATCGCGCACGAAGGCGTCGAGCTGCGGCAGCCCCGTCTTGATGTAGGCGTCGATTTGCACGGGGCTCTTCAAGCTGCCGAGCAGGCGCCCGCTACCTTGGCTGAGGGTGAAGCGCTCGGACTGAGTGCGATCCCAGCGATGGTAAACCTTCGCCGAGAGCATGTTGGCGACCACCACGATGAGGCCGATCACCAGCAAGTAGAAGCCGGCCTGCGCCGCGTCTCTACGCTTTTTGTCTTGGGTAGCCATGATCACGCCCACTTACGACGCTCGAGCGCACGGAAGGCGACGAGCAAACAGAGGAGGGTTACGGACACGAAAAACAAGATGTCGCGGGTATCGACCAGCCCGCGCCAGAACCCGCTCAAGCGAGTCTGAAAGCTCATGTAAAGGAGCACGGTGGGAAACCAGCCGCCGTTACCGCCCGCGCTCAGGTATTGCGCCGCGTTGTCGAAGAACCACAGCGCCGCCAGCACGAAGAACGTGATGAAGAACGCCACGGCCTGACTCTCCGCGAGAGAGCTCACCAAGAGCCCAATCGAGGTCGCCGCCGCGCTGAACAAGATCAGCCCGAGGTAGCCGCTCGCGACCGGTCCCATATCGAGCGGACCGAGCACCCAGGGCCACTTGAACATACCGAACGGGTAGAGCAGCGTGGCCAGCACCAGCACCAGCACCAAGCCGAGCGCGCCGAAGAACTTGCCGAGCACGACATCGCTGTCGCTCACCGGCAACGTGATCAGCATCTCGAGCGTGCCGGAGCGGCGCTCCTCGGCCACCAAGCGCATGGTGACGACGGGCACCACCAAGAAGCTCAGGCCCATCGGGGCGTACTCGAAGAGCCGCTCCACAGAGGAGCGATCGGCCTGCCAAAAGCCGCCTTGCAGCATGAAGAACATCAGTCCGAGCGCGAAAAAGCTCAGGCAGATGACGACGTAAGCTAGGGGGGAATCGAAATTGGAACGGAATTCGCGTTTCGCGATGGTCAGCATCGGTGACATGGCTAGGCCTTTCGCGCAGACGAGTGGTTGTCGGAAGCCTCGTCGCTGTCGTCGTCGTCGTCTTCGTCGGAGGTCGAATCGTCGTCGTCTTCGTCGTCTTCCGGCTCGCTGGCTTTCCAGCCGGCGCCGCGGTCGAGCTTCTCATCCCCGCGGGTGAGGTCGCGGAACACGGCGTCGAGGCTCTGCGCGTCGCGTCGGAGCTCGAGCAGGGTCCAACCCTTGGCGACCACCAGCCGGAAGATGTCGGCGCGCAAGTCGGAGTTCTGCGGGCCAATCAGCTCGAACTTGTGGAGGCTCTCGTCGGTGGGCAGCTCTTTCACGGAGCGTGCGCCGTCGATGCGCTCGAGCGCGGTGCGTGCCGCCTCGGCGCTCGGGGCCGAGTTGCCCGCTTCGGCGCGCTTCTCGTCGATGGCCACGACGTAGCGCACGCGCCCCGTCT
Source organism: Sorangium sp. (assembly GCA_019695485.1). Classification (GTDB taxonomy): domain Bacteria; phylum Myxococcota_A; class Polyangia; order Polyangiales; family Polyangiaceae; genus PMG-095. The sequence continues at coordinate 4,060 of JAEUAF010000332.1, read as the reverse complement.
TGCCGCGGATATCGTCGAGCGCGCCGTCGGCGACCACGCGCCCCTTGCTGACGATGATGGCCCGCGCGCAGGCCTCTTCGACCTCGGCGAGGTTGTGAGTCGACAGCAAAATCGTGCGATCTTTGCCGATCTGCTTGATGTAACGCAGCACCTCGGCCTTCTCGTTGGGATCGAGATCGCTGGTCGGCTCATCCAAAATCAGGATCGGCGGGTCGTGGATCAACGCTTGGCCGAGGCCGACGCGCTGACGATAGCCGTGCGAGAGCGTGCCGATGTCCTTACCCAGCGACTGAGCGAGGCCGCACACTTCGACCACCTTCTTGAGGCGGCTCTTGAAGGCAGACTCGTCGAGCCCACGGATCTCCGCGACGAAGCGCAGATAATCGTACACGGACATGTCCGTGTAGAGCGGGGCGCGTTGCGGCAGATAGCCGATCGCACGCCGCACCTCGAGCGGGGAATCGAACACATCGTGCCCGCTCACCTTCGCCGAACCAGTGGTCGGCGAGATGAAGCAGGTGAGGATGCGCATCGTCGTGGATTTGCCTGCGCCGTTCGGGCCCAAGAACCCGACCACTTCGCCGCGGCGGACTTCGAAGCTCACTTTGTCGAGTGCCCGGACCCCGCCAAATCGCTTGGTCAGGCCACTCGCTTCGATCATGACGTCGGTTGCCATCCGACCTCCCATCGTAAAAACCGCCTCGGATTGAAGCGGGAGAAAATCAAATCGCCCATGGTTGACCCGAACTTGGGGCCGATGGGCCGCGGCATCCTAGCGACGGCTCGATCAGTGTCAACGGTCCAACGCCCCATTCTCAGGTCTCGGCAGGTACGCGCTTAAACCCACGGGAACGCCGGGTATTCCCCGAGCGTCGACGGTTTTTGCGGGCGCATCGGGGCGAGCATTCTGGGCCCGGTGGGGCTCTATCGGCCGCTAAGCCGAGCGAATTCTGACGCGACACGCATGCTGCGCGGGGGCCGGCGAGGGGGCGGCATTGGCTATGCTGCCGTAATGACCGACCCCGGCAGGGCCTTGCTGCGCGCGGCGATTGTCTACGACTTCGACGGCACACTCGCTCCGGGCAACATCCAGGAACATAGCCTGATTCCGGATTACCTCGAGATGAGCGTCCAGGCCTTCTGGTAGCAGGTCAAGCTCGAGAAGCAGCAACACGACGCCGACCAAATCCTCGTTTATATGCGCCTGATGGTCGAGCGGGCGCGCGCGCTCGGCAAGCCGCTGACCGAACAGGTGCTCAAAGACCACGCCCGCAACGTTCCGTATTTTGCAGGCGTCGAGAGCTGGTTTGCGCGCATCAGCGCGCATGCACGCGAGCGGTCGCTCGCGCTCGAGCACTACGTGGTCTCGTCCGGCAACGAAGAGATGATTCGCGGCTCACTGCTGGCGCCGCATTTCACGCGCATCTTCGGCTGTCGCTACATGTACGACGCGAACGGCGCTGCCAGCTGGCCCGGCGTGGTCATCAACTACACCACCAAGACCCAGTACCTGTTTCGCATCAACAAGGGCGTGAACAGCCACTGGGAACAAGAGCCCGTGAACCGCTGGATCCCGATGCGCGAGCGGCCATTGCCCTTCACGCGCATGATCTACGTCGGCGATGGCGACACCGACATTCCCTCCATGAAGATGGTGCGTCACCAAGGTGGCCATTCCGTGGCCGTGTTCGATCCGGAGCGTTGGGCGAAGCGCGAACTCCAAGATAAAGTCTACGACCTAATCGCCGAAGACCGCGCGCACTTCGTGGTGCCCGCGGACTACAGCGACGGCAGCCAGCTCGACATCACCATCAAAGGCATTCTCGGCCGCATCGCCCGCGACGAAGCCGGTTATCGAGCGGCTCCGGCGCAGCGCCACTGAGCCAGCCCTCGCCAGCCAACCACGCTGACGAGCGAGCTGTTAGCTTAGGGCCGGCTCCCGGGGGAAACGCGCAGAAAGCGCCGCGCGCCACAATTCCGCCACAATTTGTCCTCGAGCTCTCCTTGGCGGCTCCCAACCTCCGAAAGCTCTACCCGCTAGGTTGAGCGTCGAGGTTCGACGACGATGCTACGACTATTGGCGATTGCGTTCGTGTGGGTCGGCTGTGCGCTAGCGTGGGTGATTCTCGGCGCCACACTGGTGTCGCGCACCAACGACGTGCAGAACGCGCTCGACAGCCAGGTTCACGCGCTGTGGGGACCGCCGGGACGCCAAGCGCCGCCCACCGGCAGCTACACCGTGATGGGCACGGTCAAGGAAATCGTCACCACGACGAACGCTGCAGGCCTCACCAGCCAACAGAGCGTCGAGAAGCAAGCGGCGGTCGAGCACCCGCTCGACCTCGAGGCGTCGGACATTGATGTCGGCTTCGAGCTCCAGCACCGCCGCAAGGGCCTGCTCTGGTTTCCCACGTATGAAGTGCGCTACCAGGCGCGCTACACCTTCGTGAACCCGAGCGACAGCGCCCAAGAAGTGCTCGTGCGCTTTCCGCTTGGCAGCGCTGAAAATCAAGCAAGCTTTGACGACTTTCGGGTCAGCGACGCCGACGGCCGCCCGCTCCCCTACAGCGTCGCGAACGGCGTCGCTACTTGGAACGCAAGCTTTGCGAGCCACGCCCAGCACGAGTACCGCGTCGCCTACCGCTCCCGCGGGACCTCGAGCTGGAGCTATCCGCTCACCGCCGGCAACAGCCAAGTAAAGAACTTCCGCCTGCGCATGACCACGAGCTTCCCAAACGTCGACTTTCCGGTCGGCAGCAGCAGCCCGAGCGAACATGCCATGACCAAGAGCGGCTGGCGCGGCGAGTGGCGCTTCAAGAGCTTGGTGTCCGGCGCCCCGATCGGGATTCAAATGCCGACACTGTTGAACCCGGGTCCACTCGCCTCGAAGGTGACGTTCTTCGCGCCACTCTCGTTGTTGTTCTTCTTCTTCGTGGTCGCGATCCTATGCTTCGTGCAAAAGCGCGACATGCATCCGTTCCACTACCTGCTGCTCGGCTGCGCCTTCTTCGCGTTCCACCTGCTGTTCGCCTATTTGGTCGACCATCTAGAGATCGTGCCGTCGTTCGTGACGGCGGCGATGGTGAGCGTGTTTCTGGTCGTCAGCTATGCACGCCTCTTCGTCGGCTGGCGCTTCGCGCTGCTCGAAATCGGCGTCTCGCAGTTCGTGTACCTGGTGCTGTTCTCACTGACCTTCTTCTGGGAAGGCTACACCGGGCTCGCCATCGCCATTGGCGCCGTGGTCACCCTGTTCTTGGTCATGCAAATCACAGGGCGCTTCGAGTTTCGCGGCAGCCTCCGGCGCGGACCAACCGCGCTCCCGCCCAGCGTGCCCGTGGAGGCGGGCTGAGCGAAGCGCACATGAGCGAGCGCCTTCGCGCCGCTCAGCCGAGAATCTTTTTCCCCGCGCGCGAGCATCGCCACGAACTCATGAGACACGGTAGATAATTCTATCCCGTTCGCGCCGCTTCACGAGCTGTAAGTGCCCTCGCGGTGCAACAGTTCTCCAAGTTGGCCGCGTTCCGTACAGGCGTCAGCCTCGGCCAGGATGCGCGCCCTGTCCTCAGCGCTGAAGCGGCGTCGTTGCCGGCGGTCGTTCTGTCGGGTCGGGAGGGTGCTCGCTGAGCCCTCGAGACCCTTCGGAAAAAAAGCCCAGCCTCTCGATGCGGATGAGATCGGTTCTGACGTGTCCGAACATTGGTAGGGCGTCCCTCTCTCGAGATTGCTTCGCAACGTTCGTAAGCGGACTCCACGCACGCGGAGCTCTAGACTAGGGCCACCCGCGTCGCGTTCGGGTCCGTCATCTGGAGCGCCAAGCCCCTGTCGAGATCGGGAATATTGCCCGCGATGACCACTGCGCACGGGTGTGCTCAAAGGGCCGTCGTCATGGACGAGGAATGACATCATGGTTGCCAAAATAGACTGGCTGGTTCTGGGACTTTCGTCGCTACTTCCCGCAGCCTCAACCGGGTGCGGCCCGAACAACACCGATAAGAGCGATCCGGCGGTCGAGAGTCGCCTCTCGCCCGTAAGTGCTCCGGCGAGCGGGGCGGTGACGACG
>JAEUAF010000331.1 GCA_019695485.1 Sorangium sp. | reverse complement strand
CCGCCACTGCCCGGCGCGCCGCCATTTGCGCTTGCGCCGCCACTGCCCGGCGCGCCGCCGTTGCCCAGGGCGGCTCCGCCGTTGCTGGGATTGGTCGAGGTGCCGCCGTTGCTGGGATTGGTCGAGGTGCCGCCACTGCTTGCAGTCGCCCCACCGGCACTGTTGGTGGCACCGCCCGTGCCCACTTGGAGCGGAGGCGAGACTTCACCGCTGCTGCAGGCGAGCCAGGCGGGCGCAGCAAACAGCATCAACCACAACGAAGAACGGCACATTCGGGCCTCCGAGAGCGGGGAACGACGCGCCAATTCGCGAGTACTTGCGAGGGCCTGCGGCCCGAAGCAAGCGCTCGAGAGCATCGACGAGACACTGCGCGCCGCTCCGTAGTTACTCAGCGGGACCCAGGCGGTTCAAAAAACGGCGAGGACGCGTGGACGGTCCTCTTTCAGTGCACTTTTCTGGAGCAGGAGTTCTGGCTGCCGGTCCCGTGGGCGCCGGACCCAGAGCGGCGAGCCTCCAAGCTGCAGGGAATTTAGCCGCGCGCCGCCTCAGCCGACGAGCGCGTTAACCTTCGCGGCGCAGATGAAGTCGTTCTCGCTCAGCCCTCCGATGGCGTGAGTCGTAAACGTGACCCGACAAGTCTTGTAGGTGACTTCCAGATCGGGGTGGTGATCTTCGCGAGCTGCGATCCACGCCACGGCATTGACGAAAAGCATCGTCTCGGAGAAGTCCCGAAACTCGAAGAGACGCGAGACGCGCAGGTTGTCGTCGCTCGCGAATCCCGGCACTTCGGCCAAGAAAGACCGGACTTGGCCGGGGTCGAGTCGAGGCGTCTTGGAGGTGCAGGCGACGCAACGTCGTTCGAGCAGCTTGTTCATCGGAACTCCCTCTGGTTCAGGACAACGGCCGGCGGAGGCGTCTCGCGCTTCCCCAGCTAGGTTAGCTTGGCTCCTCCAGTAAGAGGCGCTTGTCGTTCATTGCTGCAGCGACTGGCGCGAGGCGCTCGTCCGAGCGAATCAGTTCGATGAGGCGGCGCATTGCGACGAGATACGCCTCTCGCTCGAGCTCACCACGCAGCAGCTGCACGCGCAGAAATACGCCCGCCGTCTGCGCCACGTCGCACAGGCAATAATTCCGGACCTCGGCGAGGCGTCCGGCGTGAACCATCGGCCCGACGTCCTTGCCGTCGACCCCGACTTTCCCAGGCATGCCGCAGAGCTTCGCCAGCACGTCGAGGCGAGCCGGTTTGGTGGCCCCGAAGTCGGCCACGTAGTCCATCAAGTCGAGGTGGCCCTCCGGCGAGAAGCGATAGCGAACCTCGCGTGTGCGGTAGTAGTGCCGAAAGGGAATTCCGTAACGTAAGCAACGCGTTGCGATCACCGGCAGGTCGAAGCCTCGGCCGTTGAAGGTGACCATGCACGGGCGCCGCTCTTCCAGCAGTTTGGCAAAATCCGTTAGGATTCCGGCCTCATCCTTGGCCTCACTCATCACCCCGATGCGCTTCGGCTCGTAGCCGACATCGAACAGCAGCGCGCCGATCACCACAATCTTGTGGTGGGGTGGGGCGGGCAGCCGCTCGGCCTCGCTCGCCGCGACGATGGGTAGCTCGGGATCGAGCACGGTCTCGATGTCGAGGACGAGGAACGAGGTGGCCACGCGGCGGCAGCATCGGGGCTTGGTCGCAGCGGGTCAACCGAGGGCCTAGAAAGCACGCCCGGCCCGCCGTTAAATCTCGAGTTATTTCCGAGCCGTTGACAGAGGCTGGTGGCCGTGGTCACGTGGCCGAACCGTGCGGGATGGGCTGCTCCATGCGGTCTTCCCCGTGGTAAGCGGACGTGATGCCCCCCGGCCGCAGCGAGCGCCCGGGGGCGCGCCCGAGTGGGCGAGCCATGCCTCGAAATACACTTGTTATTAATTGCGATATTCGTGAGACGCGCGTTGCCCTGATTGAGGGCGGCGTCATCGCCGAACTTCAGATTGAGCGGGCCGGTTCGCGCGGCACGGTTGGAAACATCGTGCTCGGCCGAGTCACGCGGGTTCTGCCCGGTATGCAGGCCGCGTTCATCGACGTGGGTATGGAGCGCGCGGCGTTTCTCCATGTCGAGGACCTGATCCGCCCTGACGACTTCGACGCCTACCTTGCTGGCGCTCGGCGCCACGACGAGGGCGAGCGTTGGAAGAAGGGGGAGGGCGGCCGCCGGCGCGGCGCTGCGCCTGCTCAAGCGGAGGGCGGAGCCGACGTGGAGGAGGACGACGAGGAGGAGGACGACGACGACGATGAAGTCGTCTCGCCGAGCGCCTCGCCAGCCGCCGACGAAACCGAGGCTGAAGCGGACGACGACGAAGCCGATGACGTCAGCGACGCTCAAGAGGCGGAGGACGTCGACGAAGGCGACGACTCCGAGGACAGCGACGTCGAGCCCGAGGAAGAAGAAGAGGAGGAGGAAGAGGGTGAGGAGCAGGAGGACGATCCTGAAGAGGAAGACGTCGCCGCGCTTGCACCCGACACCTTGGACGCTGCGGGCAACGACGAAGAGGCGGAAGCTCTCGACGAAGCAGCTCCGGATGGGCTCGACTCCGACCTCGACGACCCAGATTTGGCCGAAGATTCCGACGAGATTGAGGCCGTTGCTGGCGAAGTCGTGGCGGCCGATTCGAGTGAGGGCGCCGAAGCGGTTGGCCTCGCGCGCAAGCGTCGGCGTCGGCGTCGGCGTCGCGGTCGCAACGGTGACGCGCAAGCGTCGAGCCCGACCGCTTCGACGGAGCCGGTCCAGGTACGCGCGGAGCCTGCGGCGGTTGAACGCGCTCCCCAGACTCCTCGCCTGGCAACGTCCGATGGCCGAGCAGCGCGCCCCGAGCGCAACGCGCGACCCGAGCGCAATGCGCGCCCTGAGCGCAATGCGCGACCCGAACGCAATGCGCGTCCCGAGCGCAACGCGCGACCCGACCGTAACGCGCGTCCCGAGCGCAACGCATCCCGCAAAGATGGCAAGGCGGACCGCGATGAGCATCGCGTGAAGGGGATTCCTCGCGTTTCGCGTTCAGTGCCGATCACCGAGGTCGTCAAAGAGGGCGACGAGGTCATCGTGCAGGTTTCGAAAGAGCCGATCGGCACCAAGGGTGCTCGCGTCACTAGTCACGTGTCGTTGCCCGGCCGCTACGTCGTGTACTTGCCGACGGTCGATCACGTGGGCGTCTCGAAGCGGATTGGATCGGCGCGCGAGCGCACCCGGCTGCGTCAAGTGGTCGACACCTTGAAGCCCCCGTCGGGCGGCGTGATCGTGCGCACGGTGGCAGAGGGCCTCACCAAGAAGGATCTGAAGGCCGATATCGGCTACCTGGTGCGCCTTTGGGACGACGTCACCAAGAAGAAGACCGGGGCCAAGGCGCCCTGCGTACTTTATAGCGAACTCGACTCCGTCCTGAAAACGGCTCGAGACCTGTTCACGGATGAGATCGAGAGCATCGTGATCGACGACAAGGCGGAGTACGCGCGGCTCGTGCGTTTCGTCGAAATGTTCTTGCCCGGTCGGGTCAAGGACATTCACTACTACTCGGGTGACGAGCCGATCTTCGACGCCTACGGCATCGAGGATGAAATTTCGCGCGCGCTGAGCCGCAAGGTCCCGCTCCCGAGCGGCGGCTACCTGATCATCGATCAGGCCGAAGCGCTGACGGCGATCGACGTCAACACCGGTCGCTTCGTCGGCAAGGGCAGCAAGGACCTGGAAGAGACGGCGCTCAAGACCAATCTCGAGGCCGTCGAAGAGATCGCGTACCAGCTGCGCTTTCGCAACATCGGCGGGCTGGTCATTCTCGACTTGATCGACATGGACACGCCGTCCAGTCGCGAGAAGGTCTGGCGCGCCCTCGAACAACGGCTCGCCAAAGACAAGGCCAAGACGACCATCAATCGGATCAGCGAGCTTGGGCTGATCGAGATGACGCGCAAGCGTACGCGCGAAAGCTTGACGCGCACGATGCACGAGACCTGCTTCTATTGCGATGGAACAGGTCAGATCCAGTCGCGCACGACGATTGCTTACGAGATTCTTCGACAGATTCGCCGCGAACGCTCAAATCTTCCCGGCTATTCGGTGGTGGTCAATGCCCACCCGGCCGTGGTCGATCTGATGACCGGCGACGAGCGCGAAGCGGTAACGGAGGCCGAGCGGCGCTACATGCGACGCATCGAATTCAACCCGCGGCGCGAATACCACATCGAACAGTTCGATCTACAGGGGAAGTAAGCGCGCGGAGCTCGCGAATGAACTGAGGAGGGTTTGCCATGCAGAGCGGCCGAAAGAACGAGCGAGTCACCATCAACAAAGAGTTCGAGTCGTTCGATCAGTTCATGAGCGAGTACGTGACCAACCTGTCGCGAACCGGCGCGTTCATCCGCACGAGCACTCCGTTGCCCGTGGGCACCGAGGTGGATCTGCGCTTTACGGTCGTGCTCGAGGGGGTCGAAACCATCGAGGGCATCGGTGAAGTGGTTCGCATCGAGACGAACCCGCCTGGTATGGGCGTGGCTTTCAAGAAGCTGAACCACTACTCGCTCCAGCTGATCGAGAAGCTTCTCACGCAAAACAAGGGCGAAGCGTAGCGCCCGTCCCGGCGCGCGATTCGGCCTTTCGCTTCGAGCAACGCCGACCCCCGGCCTGAGCCGCCGCGAGCGGGTCCGGGAACTGGTGTCAGGCGGGCCTGTGCCGAACGCTGCGACCTGATGCCAATATGGCTCATTGGGTTGTTCCGTCCTGGCTGGCTCTGCGCAGCCAGGAGTAACTTTCGATGCGCCGATCATTCCGCGGCCTCTTCGTGGTGTCCGCGACAGCATTGGGGATCGGGGCCTGCAGTGCCTCGGAAGATCCCGGGATCGCCTTTGGTGGTAGTCCGCCCGTGGCTAGCGGTGGGGCGACCACGGCGACGGGCGTTGGCGGCACTCTTGTAACGGGCGGCAGTCTCGGGAGCGGTGGGGCGAGCCCTGGGGGTAGTGGAGCAGGCACCGTTGGTGCAGGAAATGCCAATGCGGGCACGACCTCGAACGGAGGGGCG
>JAEUAF010000440.1 GCA_019695485.1 Sorangium sp. | reverse complement strand
ACCATCACCACGCCCTGGAACATCCGCAGCCTCGACTACGCGCCCACGGGCGACCGCGTCTACGCCTCACTCGCCAACAACGACGTCGAAAGCTACCAAACCGACGGCTCCGCCAACCACCTGATGTTGGCGCCGATCGGCGGCACGGCGCTCGTCGCCGCCTCCCCGCTCGGCGACAACGTCTTCGTCGCCACCGACTGGGCCCTCTGGCTCACCGATCCCAGCGGAACCACCCGCCGCGACCCGATTCAAGAAGGGCCCTTCACGCGCAGCCTGGCCTACTCCCCCGACGGCCGGCGACTCGCGATCGGCGGCGATTTCGGCTTCGTCGTGCGCGACACCGCGACCTCCGCGATCGTCGCGTCCCCCGACATCGGGCAATTCGCGCGCGCCTACAACGGCCTCGCCTTCTCGCCGAACAGCGCGACCCTCGCCAGCGCCGACGATTCCGGCAATTTCAAACTCTGGAGTGGAGCGACGTTCGCCACCCAAACCGCCGTCACTAGCGCGCTCATCAGCGCCCAATCCGTGGCCTTCTCGCCCGACGGCAGCTGGCTCGCCCTCGCCGGTCGAGACGGCATGGACGACCTCTGGACACTCTCGCCGCTGATGTTCCAGCGCTCGCTAGGCTACAGCGACAGCGGCTATTCCGTAGCGTTCTCGCCCGACGGCAAGCTCGCCGCACTCGGCACCGACAACCGCAAACTCGGCATCTTCTCCAGCAGCGATTTCAGCCCGCTCCGCCAGATCGACAACGCCCACAGCGTGATCGTCGAAGACCTCGCTTTTTCACTCGACGGCACACTGCTCGCCAGCACCGGAGACGAACGCGTCACCGTCTGGGAAACAGCGACCAACGCGGCGCGCCGCGACATCCTCGACCTCAGCGCCTACGCCGGCAAAACCGTAGCCATCTCGCCCGACGGCACCAGACTCATCGCTGGCGGCAACGACGGCGAACTCCGCCGCTGGAGCCTGCCCGACCTCACCCCCCTACCCGTGCTCCCCAGCCACGGCCGCGGTGTCATCAAAGCCCGTTTCTCCCCCACAGGCGAGCTCGCCGTCGGCTACGACGACGGCACCACCTGGCTCTGGTGCAACCGCTAGCCCTCGCATGAGTTGCCTCCACTCGCAGGGTCGAGTAGCGGAGAGGCTGAAGATCTTGGGTGCCCTCGGGTTTGTCGACAGGCGCAGCCGGGAACCCCACTGAGTGGCACGCATGGCACAGCGTGGCACGGGCACGCGCTGCTTGGGCGGAACGGAGCAACGACAGGAACCGCGTTTTCCCGCTTCGTTTCTGTTGGCACGCGCGGTGCTTGGCCTGGGAGCGTGATGAAACGCCGTTCGCCTCGGTCATTCGCCGCCTCGGGTGGGGAAGCGATGGGAGCACTGTTGGCAAAACGGAGATCGGTTGCTGTCTCGGCGTGTTGCGGAGATAGCGGATGAAGGCCGCCAAGCGCGTGGCGAGGGCATGCGCGGGCTCCATAGCGCTGCTCTGGATGGCCGGGTGTGCCAGAGTCGAAAGCCCATCGCCCGCCGCGAGCGGAGGTGCGACGAGCGCAGCCCCCTCCGCGGGCGAAGCAGGCGCTAGCGCTCTCGCTGAAGCGCCTTGGGCTGGTGGGCCCTGCGGCGAGGTTGCATGTCCGACTGGTTCCGTATGTCTGGCGTACACGACGACGAGCGGGGTTCCCCCAACTGGCGGAAACACGTCCGCTCCACAACAGAACTCGTGGCAATCGTGCGCCGTGGTTCCGGCAACATGCCAACTTGACCGCGTCGACAGGACTTGCTGTTTCGCGCTCTGCGGTTGTGGTTCAGACGAAGAATGCTTTTGCGGACTCGCTCCGACCAACGCAAACTGCGAGGTCGGCCTGCCCTAGTTCCATCGCCGGCCATCGACATCGACCTGAGGGCCCGCCGAGCGAGTGGAGGCACATCGAAGCCTCCGCTCACCAGGAGAGGACGGCTCAGATCTTCGCGAGGATCGCGTTCAGAGTGGGGCTCGGTCGGAGGGCCGCGCCGGCTTTGACGGGGTCGGGCTGGTAGTAGCCGCCCACGTCGACGGGCTTGCCCTGGGCGTCGATGAGCTCCTTGGCGATCACGGCTTCCTTGGCGGTGAGCTCAGCCGCAACGGGCGCAAAGCGGCGCTGGAGATACGCGTGCTTGGTTTGAGCCGCGAGCGCCTCGGCCCAATAAAGGGCGAGGTAGAAATGGCTGCCGCGGTTGTCGATGCCGCCCACTTTGCGCGCGGGCGATTTGTCGTTCTCGAGGAACTTGCCGGTGGCGATGTCGAGCGTGTCGGCCAACACCTTCGCGGCGTCGTGCTTGAACATGATCGAGAGGTGCTCGAACGACGCCGCGAGGGCGAAGAACTCACCGAGTGAATCCCAGCGCAGGTAGTTCTCCTGCAAGAACTGCTCGACATGCTTCGGCGCAGAGCCGCCCGCGCCGGTCTCGAACAGGCCGCCGCCCTTCATCAGGGGCACGATCGAGAGCATCTTGGCACTGGTGCCCACTTCCAGGATCGGGAAAAGGTCGGTCAGGTAGTCGCGCAGCACGTTGCCGGTCACCGAAATCGTGTCGAGACCCGCGCTCAAGCGCTCGAGCGTGAAGTGGCAGGCGGCCGCGGGCGGCAAGATGCGGATATCGAGCCCGTTGGTGTCGTGCTGGGGCAGGTACTGTTTCACTTTGGCGATGATTTGCGCGTCATGAGCGCGCTTTTCATCGAGCCAAAACACGGCCGGCGTCTTGCTGAGCCGCGCGCGATTCACGGCGAGCTTCACCCAATCCTGCACCGGCGCGTCTTTGGTTTGGCAGGCGCGCCAAATGTCGCCGGCCTCTACCTTGTGCTCCATCAAGACTTTGCCGGCGCTGTCGACCACGCGCACGCTGCCCGCGCTCGGGATTTGGAAGGTCTTGTTGTGCGAGCCGTATTCCTCCGCCGCTTGCGCCATCAAGCCGACGTTCGGCACCGCGCCCATGGTTTGCGGATTGAAGGCGCCGTGTTTGCGGCAGTAGTCGAGCACCGTCTGGTAAACGCCCGCGTAGCAGCTGTCCGGAATCACGGCGAGCGTGTCAGCGAGCTTGCCCTGTGAGTCGTAGACCTTGCCGCCGGCGCGGATCAGCGCGGGCATCGAGGCATCGACGATCACGTCGCTTGGCACGTGGAGGTTCGTGATGCCTTGATCCGAGTTCACGTAGGAGAGCCCGGGGCCGGCGGCGTACGCTGCCTGAATATCGGCCTCGATAGCGGCTTTCTCCGCGGGCTCGAGGCTCTGAATTTTCTGCACCAGGTCGCCAAACCCGTTGTTCAGATCGACGCCGAGCCGCTCGAAGGTCGCCGCGTGTTTGCTGAGCAAATCGCGGAAGAACACGCGCACCGCGTGCCCGAAGATGATCGGATCCGACACCTTCATCATGGTGGCTTTGAGGTGCAGCGAAAACAGCACGCCATCCCGCTTGGCGCGCGCGAGCTGCTCTTCGTAAAAGGCCACCAACGCTCGCTTGCTGAGCAGCGTGCCGTCCAGGATCTCGCCCGCTTTGAGCGCGAGCTTCTCCTTCAAGACGCTGACTGTGCCGTTCGCTGCGACGTGCTCGAGGTTTACCTCGGTCGGCGCCGCGACGACCACGGACTTCTCATTCGAGAAGAAGTCGTCATGCCCGAGCGTGGCGACATTGGTCTTCGATTCCGGCGACCATTTGCCCATCGAGTGCGGGTGCTTGCGGGCGTAGTCTTTGACGGCCTTGGGCGCGCGCCGGTCCGAATTGCCTTCGCGCAGGACGGGATTGACCGCGGAGCCCTTCACTTTGTCGTAGCGTGCTTTGGCGTCCTTCTCGAGATCGGTCTTCGGCGACTCCGGATAGTCGGGCACCGCGTAGCCGTGCGCCTGCAGCTCAGCGATGGCTTCTTTGAGTTGCGGCACCGAGGCGCTGATGTTCGGCAACTTGATGATGTTTGCCTCGGGCGCGAGCGTCAGCGCCACGAGTTCTCCCAACGCGTCGGCGACCCGCTGCTTCTCCGGTAAGCGATCCGAGAACACGGCCAGAATGCGCCCCGCAAGCGAAATATCTCGCGTCTCGACGTTGATGCCAGCGTGCTTGGTGAACGCTTGCACGATCGGGAGTAGCGAGTAGGTCGCAAGAGCAGGGGCTTCGTCGGTCTGGGTGTAGATGATGGTCGGCGCGTTGGACATGTTCGGGCGGCGATTCTGCCACCGAACGCGGAAAGAGGAAGCCGAAGCGCCACGAGGCCAAAATTTGGCTGAGGAAAGCGGCTCGGGCCGCCCTGCCGGCATGATCTCGTCGGGCAGGTCGCCAGCCATGACGGGCAGCATTCTCGAAACAATCGCCCCAACGACCTGATACGCTTCTAGCCGCGGACGCTGCAGGGATGGCCACACGGCGGCAAACACGGACGACCTTGTTCACGGCGGGCTTACGGCCAAAGACCCATTCGAGCGCTCGCGTAAGCGAAGGAGTCCCCATGAAAGAGCAGTCGCTACATCGTTGTTTCGC